>JADLCD010000186.1 GCA_020847395.1 Chitinophagaceae bacterium | reverse complement strand
TTTACAGGTTGCAGCCAGAAAGGAATTTTAATATTGCCGGGCTGGCGATATGCCTTGTATTCAGGCGCAGTAAACCAGGAGCTATCCACTATCTGCCCCGTCCACGGTGTATTAATATCAATCGGGTTGCCTTTATCATTAGTAGTCATCGATCCCGGCAGGGTTATATGGTCTTGCAATTGCAGACGAAACCATTTTTCAGCGATGCCTTTATCTAAGGAGTCTGTGGCAAAGCGCCATTGTCCCGACAGATCGATAGTTGCAGATTTATTTTGTGCAGCAGTTGCAATTGCAGCGGAAATAAATACAAACAAAAAGCTGATGCGTAAGTAATGTATCATCATTTTTTTACTTAGAAATGAACACCGAAGCTATGTCTATAATGCTTTTTAAAAAATGGATGGAGCTTTGAATTGCATGGATGATTTTATGATCCGCTCAGACTGCATGTTATCTCCGTTAAGGTACAGCTTATTATCAACCATGTTACCAATAAAATAAATATCAATAGTACATAGTTGTTTGCGTCTACAAAAAACAATCCACCACCGTTGTATATATACTCGTACAGCAGTACATTGTGGTTAAGCCTTTCTGTGAGTGCATTGCTAAAGCTTATGCCTGTATAGGAAGCAGGGATGAGGATAAAGAGCGTAGAATCTCCGGCGGCTTCTCCTGTACCGGTATTTGTTTTACATCCAGTTAAAATAAGCAAATGAGGCAGCCATCTGCTACTATTTCAGAAAATTTATTGTTTACCAAACCTATAATGGACATATGTGTCCAAAATTAAAGTAACTCTCTGTCGTGGACAGAGAGTTATAGGTATTATAAGAAGAAAGCTTCTCTAATATCCAGGGTTTTGCTGTCCCTGCAGTTTAGGATTCTGTTCTATTACATTTTGAGGTATGGGGAAGAGGTAATTTTTGTTAGCAAAAAATTTACGATCTCCTCCGCGTGCTGCAACCGGTGCATAGTGAAGCACACTTCCCGGACCAACAGTTATGGCTATACCTTGCAGCGGTCTGTTTAAATTAATCTCAGCAATTTTCCACCTGATTAAATCCCAATATCGCTTATCTTCAAAGGCAAGCTCAACCCTTCTTTCACGCCTGATTGCAGTACGCATATCATCCTTGCTTAAGCCTGCAGGTAATGCCGGTAACCCAGATCGCTCACGCACACTCCGCATTGCTTCATATACGGTAGCATCTGGCCCTGCGGCTTCATTTTGCGCTTCTGCATAATTCAGCAGCACCTCTCCAAACCTGAAAATTATATAATTCTGATAACTCGTGTAACCATCCCAGTTAGCAGCGCCCAAAGCTATATCAGTAGCCATTCGTTTGCGGGGATAGTACCCTGTCTGACCGGCATCGTCTCTGTCGTTAACGTCAATTTCATTTTTACTGCCTATACCTATTCTTGTGTAAATGGTGTCGTTGTAAAAATACGATCCATCATATACAATAGATTGATAAAAGCGTTTTTCCCTGTTCTTATATGGGTGTTGAGCGTCATAACCTGAGGATGGGTCTGTTATTATCTTACCATTATCCATTGCATAATCATCTACAAGATCTTGCGTAGGATTCATACCTCCCCAACTGGTTTCAGCGCCACCTTTAGTAAAAGTTGGGCCAATAAAGCCATCAAGTGCACCACCTTTTCCTGATCCTGGAGGAGTATATTCCCTGTAAAAAATGGATTCACTGCTTTCACTTCCCTTGCTTAAAAACAACGCCTGGTAGTCAGGGTCCAGACTGTAATCCAGTTCATCCATTATCTTTTTATTACTTGCTGCAGCATCAACCCATTTACCAGCAAACAACTCACACCAGCCTTTTAAAAACATAGCAGCTCCCTTACCAACTTTCCCTGAGGAAGGCACATCCGGTAGATCCGGGTAAATTTCAGCGCATTCTTTCGTAATAAATGTCAGCGTTTCCTCTGATGTGTTTCTTGCATTAAAAACATCATCTCCCTGTGTATCTATATCCAATACATCTGTAATTACAGGCACACCGCCAAATGCCATCCACAAATTCTGATAACAATAGGCGCGTAAAAAACGGGCTTCTGCAAGTTTTGCTTTCTTATAATCATCCGTTAGCACGGTTGAAGCTGTAACATTTTTTATAAATACATTGCACTTCCGGATGTTAGCGTATTGGGTAGTCCAGTCATAAATATTACTTACTGCCCCAGATATGCCTGCATTAACCGGCGATTGAAGGCCCTGCTGAACCAGCGTTCTTGAAGTTGGCCAGGCAAAGCCACAAATAGCATTGTCGGACCAATTTTCAACAGGATCATACCACGTATTTCCGTCGGGTAAACTTGTATTATAAACATCATTTAAGAAGAGATCAGAAGCGCCCGGATCTGTCCATACATTTGCATCAGTAAGCCGGTCTCTTGGCTCTACATCTAATTTTTTATCAGAACAGGATTGAAACACCAAAACAAGCGTACATCCAAAATAAACCAGCCTTTTTATATTAATCATGGTAATTCAAAATTTAAAATGTTACGTTTAACCCTACTGTTACAACTTTTTGTTGCGGATAATAATTTCCGTTACTAACACTTATTTCCGGATCAAAATCTTTCATGTCTTTCGCCCATGTCAGCATATTTTGACCTGAAACAAAAAACCGTGCGGTTTGTAAGTGGGCTTTTGAAGTCAGCCGGGTTGGAAGAGTATAACCAAGTTCAGCAGATTTTAACCGCAGGTAATTAATTTTTCTAATCCACCAGTCTGATCCCTGGGTTGAATTCTGGCTTGGCTGTGGCAACACCCTGGGATATTTTGCATCCGGATTTTCCGGTGTCCAGTAGTCTAAGGTTGATGCAACCGCGGATCCGCTATTTGAGAAAGGATATGCTGCCTGTCCGTTGAGATAAAAACTACCTGCACCGGCGCCCTGAAATAGAAGATTCAGATCTAAACCCTTAAAAGAAATTGTTGGGGAGAAACCATATATTAACTGGGGAGTGGAAGGATTACCTATCACTTTCAAATCGTTTGCATCTATTTTTTTATCTCCATTTACATCTTCGTACATTATATCGCCAGGGCGTAACGTTCCAAATTGCGCTACATCATATTCACCTGCATCTATTGTACCATTATTATTTTTATCATCACTTTGCTGAAACAATCTCACGGCATGGTAACCGAACTGGGTTCCTATCGGTCTACCGGTCTGTCTCCTGTTAGGATTATCGTAAGTAGCGGGTAGTTCAAATATCTGCACATACTTATTTTTTGCATAAGTAACATTCACCATAAGACCAATATTAAAATCTTTGGCAACATTATAGGAAGAACTAATGCTCATATCAAAGCCCCTGTTATTTACTGCGGCCGAATTTGATTGAGGAAGCCCAATACCATATTCGGCAGGAACTTTATTCTGATTCGCCATCAAAATATCATCTCTTTTTTCAATAAAATAATCTGCTTCAATATTAAATAGCCCTTTAAATATTGACAGTTCAAAACCGATATTTGTCTTTTTTGCTTTTTCCCAGGTTATTTCAAGATTTCCGGGAGCAGTTTCACGAAGCCCCTGTGAACTCGCGCCACCAAATATTGCATTGTTTCCCAATAAAGAAAAGGCACTTAAATATTGAAATGGCGCCAATACCCCTCCGATATAAGGTAATGCTCCGCTCTCACCATAAGAACCCCTGATTTTTAAATTATCCAACCAGGTAAAGCGTTGCATAAATTTTTCCTCAGATATACGCCATCCTGCAGAAAATGCCGGAAACAGTTGGTAGCGCTTTCCGGGTGCAAATACATAGTGCCCATCATACCTGCCGGAAGCTTCAAAAAGATATTGAGCATCGTAGGCATAAGTGAGCCTGAATATCATACCCCGTTGTTTAAGTTCGCTTGATGAGCCACTGTTAGATAAGTCATTGGCATTTGAACTACCATTATTCAATTCGGGTATACTCACATTGTAATTTACTCTTCCGGCTGCAAATGAAGTTGCTTTTGTATTACGAGATTCTAAAACTAAAGTAGCACCAACATCACTTTTTCCAAAGCTATTATTGTAAGTTAAAAATCCCTGATAAGTAAACGCCTGGCTTTGAGAATAAGAAACACTATAACCCGGTTTTTGAGGACCGTCTGAGCCTATCTGCGTAATGGTATACGGAGTAGTAGTAGTGTCTGTTACTGCATAATAAGGGATAGGCGTTGTCCAGGTTTTCACAGTGCCACCAGTAGGATCATTAAAATCATAGCTGAATACGGCTTTAGCAGTAAGACCTTTAACAGGTAATTTTTGCTCAAGACTAACCTGACTTAATAAAATTTGCCTTAAATCATTAGTGTAACCACTCTTATGCACATTACCATATGCAGAACGCCCAATATAGGAACCCCAAAGTCCATTACTGAACAATACAGGAGCAACAGGAGGTGTGCGATAAAGCTGATCAAAAATACTCCCTGCTGATCTTGCCGGAAAACGCCTGTCTTCAACTCTTCCATTAAGCGAAATGCTGAACTTAGTAGTATTGGTAACCTGTGCCTCTACATTGGATGTTAAATTATAACGCTTAAAATTTGTTGGTCCCCACATACCATCCTGCGTTAAATAACCCAGTGAACCAAAATATTTTACCTTTTCTGATCCTCCGGACACAGATACATTATGACCCATCATTGGGGCATTTTTATTAATGAGCGTTGTTAACGGGTTATTTACAGGATAAAGATCCGGATCTGAACCATCCTGAAATTTCTGTAAAGCGTAGGAGCCATAAACTGGCGAAGCTCCTGCATTTTCTGCTGCTGCATTACGCATTAAAGCATATTCATATGAGGTTACCATTTTAGGCAAAACAGTAGGATTTTGCCAGCCATAATAACCATTATAGGTCATTTGAGGTTTGCCTGTTGATCCCTTTTTTGTGGTTACCAAAATTACACCGTTGGCGCCTGCCACACCATAAGGCGCTACAGCAGCGGCATCTTTCAATATTGTAAAACTGGCAACACTATTAGGATCCAATTGCTGAAAACTACGTGGCACTCCATCTACAATTACCAGCGGAGCCGTATTACCAGTAGTACTAAAACCGCGTATCAGTATGGCAGAGCCGTCATAACCAGGTTCGCCACTGCCCTGTTTGAATATAACACCCGGAACACGGCCACCCAAAGCGTTACTAAGATTGGCAACCGGCAAGCCGGCTACTTCATCTCCTTTTATACTGGATACGGCAGCAGTAAGTGAAGAGCGTTTTTGAGTGCCATAACCCACCACCACAACTTCGTTGAGTTTTGTTTCCGCTGGTTGCATGGTAAAAGTAATTTCACTTTGACTGCCTACAACTATTTCCTGAGGAATGGAACCTGTGAATGTGGCTATAAGCACCGTATTACTTCCGGAAATACTGATAGAAAATTTGCCTGCATTGTCTGCAATCACAGATGCGCCTCCACCTTTTACAGATATGGTTGCCCCGGGCACAGGATTGCCCTGGTTGTCAATTACCCGACCTGTGACAGTTCGTTGTGTTTGAGAAAAAACAGTAATAGAAAAAAATAATAAAGCACTAAGGCAAAATGTTCTTAGTGCCAGATATGAACGAAAAAAGCAAACAATTTTTTCTACCATAGCAATTAATTTTTAATAAATTTTTAACGAGGCAAAGGTATTACCGCCCTGTTTTCTGCTGAATGGATATCTTTATTGAAAGGCTGGATTATTTTATTATTGGCTTGTGACGGATTATTTTAATAAAAGAAAATCATAAATAAATCTATACTTTTCGTTGATCTATCCATCTTATCATAAACAAGGTTTCATCAACTTCGTAATTATAATAGCTCATTCAATGTATGAATACAAATAAGTATCGCTTCAATGCAGGATATATCATCGGCATTTCCTTTATATCTGCGCTGGGTGGTTATCTTTTCGGTTTCGATTTTGCGGTAATTGCCGGCGCCTTACCTTTTTTAAAAGAACAGTTTCAATTTACTGATGTGCAGGAAGGCTTTGCCACCGCTACGCTGGCATTGGGTTGTATTGTAGGATGTATTGTAGCAGGAACTGTTTCCGACAAATTTGGACGTAAAAAGGGATTGATGCTGGCGGCAGCTATTTTTCTAATATCATCGCTGGCAATGGCAGTGGCGCATAACAGCAGCGCTTTTATTCTTGCGCGCTTTTTTGCCGGTGTGGGTGTAGGAATGGCGTCGGTGCTATCACCCATGTATATTGCCGAAATAGCGCCACAACATATGCGGGGGCGAATGGTAGCTATTAATCAACTCACCATTGTTATAGGTATTTTCATCACTAACCTTGTAAATTATTCTTTAAGAAACCAGGGGGCCGATGCCTGGCGCTGGATGGTTGGATTAGGTGTCGTACCCTCGGCAGTATTTTTAACAGGCGTATTACTACTACCCGAAAGTCCGCGATGGCTGATCAAAGCCGGGCTTAACGAAAAGGCTGCAGCTATTTTCAATAAAATTGGTGGCGCTGCTTATGCATCGGATAATGTAAAAGCGGTTCAGCAATCTTTAACAGGCATCACCAAAATAAACTACCGCGCAGTATTTGAAAAAGCGGTGTGGCCCGCAGTGGTAGTAGGTATTGGGTTGGCGGTATTTCAGCAGTTTTGCGGTATTAATGTGGTGTTTAATTACACGGCTAAAATTTTTGAAAGCGTTGGCTTTAACCAGGATGACCAGTTAAAACAAACTGTATTTATCGGCATTGTAAACCTGGTGTGTACATTTATTGCCATGTGGCAGGTAGATAAGCTGGGGCGCAGGCCACTCATGCTTTTTGGCGCCGTTGCCCTTTGTGTTTTATACATTATCAGCGCGGTATTGTTGCAGCAAAAATCAGGAGCAGCTTCATGGAGTCTTTTGGCGGCTATTGGTGTATATGCCATGACGTTAGCCCCGGTAACCTGGGTGCTTATTTCAGAAATATTTCCCAATAAAGTACGTGGCGCGGCTACCTCCATTGCCGTAATTGCATTGTGGCTGGCTTACGCATTGCTCACCTTTACGTTTCCTATTTTGGCAAAACGGCTGGGTACTTATACGCCGTTTTATATATACGCCGGGATATGTGTGCTGGGGTTTTTATTTGTAAAATTTAAAGTGAAAGAAACCAAGGGTCGCTCACTGGAAGACATGGAAAATGTTTTTGGGCATTAAAAAATAATTAACCTATAAAAAATATATTATGGTTACTGCGTGGCAGGAAAAAGTAAAAATACCTACTTATAAAATTGGCGCACCAGACAGGAACCCGATGTTTTTAGAAAAGCGGGTATACCAGGGCAGCAGTGGCGTGGTGTATCCCCATGCGGTAATTGATAAGGTGAGTGATGAAAAAGAAGATAAGGAATGGACGGCACTGTTTTTAGAAAACGAATACCTGAAAGTGATGATACTACCCGAACTGGGCGGCAGGATACAAATGGCTTACGATAAAACCAACGATTATCATTTTGTGTATTACAACCAGGTGATAAAACCTGCGCTGGTAGGGCTTGCCGGCCCATGGATAAGCGGTGGCATTGAGTTTAACTGGCCACAACATCATCGTCCATCCACTTTTGGCCCTACTGATTTTTTAATAAAAGAAAATGAAGACGGCAGCAAAACCGTGTGGGTAAACGAATATGAAATGATGTTTGGCACTAAATGCGCTTTGGGTTTTACACTGTATCCCCGCACTGCTTATATTGAGCTCCATGCCAGCTTATACAACCGCACAGCATTTCCGCAAACCTTTTTATGGTGGGCTAATCCCGCGGTGGCGGTAGATGAGCATTATCAAAGTGTTTTTCCTCCTGATGTACATGCGGTGTTCGACCACGGCAAAAGAGATGTAAGCTCATTCCCGATTGCCACCGGAACATATTATAAAGTAGATTATTCGCCGGGTACTGATATTTCGAGATACAACAATATTCCTGTGCCAACATCTTACATGGCAGTAAACAGCGCGTTTAATTTTGTTGGCGGCTACCACCACCAAAAGCAGGCAGGTATTATGCATATTGCCAACCATCATGTAAGTCCGGGTAAAAAACAATGGACATGGGGTTGCGGAGATTTCGGCCAGGCATGGGACCGGCAGCTTACCGATGAGGATGGTCCTTATTTTGAACTGATGTGTGGCGTGTACACCGATAATCAGCCTGATTTTGGCTGGATAATGCCCAATGAAGTACGTGCGTTTAAACAGTATTTTATGCCGTATAAAAATATCGGCTATGTAAAAAATGCTTCTACAGAAGCAATGCTGAATATGGAAACCGCTAACGAGCATTCGGTTGAAATAAAAGCCTATGTTACCCAACCACGCAAAGTAACCATCGGGTTAAAACAAAACGGTGTTGAAGTTTTTAATGAAGAAGCAGAGCTTTCGCCCGAAAAAACTTTCTCAAAAAATATTTCACTTACCGGCAGCGGTGAGTTGTATGCATATATACTAGACGATGCGGGCAATGTGCTGATAGACTATACACCGGTAAGCCGCCAGGGAGAAGCCATTCCCGACCCGGCAAAACCTATTGCAGACCCAAAAGATATTACTACCAACGAAGCATTATTTTTAGCCGGGTTACATTTAGAACAATACCGCCACGCCACGTATTCGCCATTGGATTATTATGATGAAGCGTTACGAAGAGATAATTCTGATATAAGATGCAATAATGCCAAAGGCCTGTGGTTCCTGCGCCGCGGGCAGTTTGAAACAGCCGAGCCATTTTTTAGAACTGCTGTTGAAAAGCTAAACAAACACAATCCTAATCCGTATGATGGCGAGCCGCTATATAATTTAGGACTTTGCTTAAAATACCGGGGCAGGTATAACGAAGCCATTAACTTTTTATACAAAAGCACATGGAATGCCGCCATGCAGGACAATGCTTACCTGCAACTGGCCTATATATCAGCCATTAAAAACAACTGGAGTGATGCGCTGGAACTGGTGAATCAATCCATATTAAAAAACTATAACGGACTTAAAGGTCGCCACCTTAAGGCTGTGACGTTGAGAAAGCTAAACCGAACTAAGGAAGCTATACGGTTGATTAATGAAACACTGGAAACAGATGGCTTTGATTTTGCAAGCCGCTACGAACTGCTGCAATGCTTTACTTCCATAGGTGATGATGCTGAAAAGCAAAAGATAGTTAAAGTGCTGCAAGCACTGATGCAGCAAAGAGGTTACACTTTTATTGAAATGGCTTTGCAATATGCAGATGCAGGATTGTATGCCGATGCTGCCGCATTATTATTGCTGAATGAAAAGGTAGAAACCGATGTGCTCTCGCTTTACTATCTCGCATATTTTGAACATAAAAACGGCAATACAGCAAAAGCAAAAGAATGGCTTGCGAAAGCCTTTGAACAAAGTCCTGACAGGATTTTCCCCAATCGCATAGAAGATATCGCTGTACTAAAAACAGCAACAGCACTGAACCATGCGGATTATAAAGCGCACTATTATCTCGGCAATTATTATTACGGCAAAAGATTGTATGCACAAGCAAGGGAACATTGGGAAAAAGCCGCAGCCATCAACAATACACATGCCACTACGTTGCGTAACCTGGGTATTGTGTATTACAATAAATTTGATAAAAAAGATGAAGCCTTACAATTATTTGAAAAGGCATTTGCCGCCGATACCACAGACGCCAGGATATTGTTTGAACTGGATCAGTTGTATAAAAGATTCAATACCGCGCCGGAAGAAAGATTAGCGAAACTTTCCAACCATTTTTCTTTAGTTCAGGAAAGAGACGATTTATATATTGAATATGTAACGCTGCATAGTGTTACAGGGCAATACGAAAAAGCGAAAGCATTATTAAGCAAAAGAAATTTTCATCCCTGGGAAGGTGGCGAAGGCAAAACATCGGGCCAGCATGTTTTAATACATGTTGCGCTTGCAAAACAGGCTATAGCAGCCGGCAACCTGCAGAAAGCGGAAATATTGTTGCAGCAGGCGCAGGTATATCCGCATAACCTTGGCGAAGGAAAAATATATGGTGCACAGGAAAACGATATTTTTTACTGGCTGGGCTGCTTATATGAAAAGAAGGGCGATTTGCAAAAAGCAAGGGATTACTGGCAATTAGCTTCAACAGGATTAAGCGAGCCGGCGCCGGCAATTTTTTATAACGACCAACAGCCTGATAAAATATTTTACCAGGGACTTGCTTTGCAAAAATTGGGCGATGAAACTGCGGCACAGCAACGGTTTAACAACCTGGTTGCTTATGGCAAACAGCATTTAAATGATGTGGTAAAAATGGATTTTTTCGCGGTATCGCTGCCCGACCTGATGATATTTGACGATGATCTTTCTCTTCGCAATACCATTCATTGTTATTACCTGATGGCATTGGGGCTAACCGGTAAGGGTGAAGCAGGAGCAGGAAAGGAATATTTTGAAAAAGTATTGGCATTAGATAAAGCCCATACAGGCGCGGCGCTCCACGGCAAATGAGCAGCCAGTCATCATTATAAAATATAACTGCGTGTTCAATTAAACTTTTTCTTTTTTCTGTAACCCTGCGGCGATAAGCCCATCAGTTTGGTAAACAACCTGGTGAAATAATAAGGATCCTGAAAGCCCAGTTTATAGGCCAGTTCCTTTACCTGCAGGTTGGTAAACTCCAGCATTTGACAGGCGTACTGTATTTTAATGTAGTTGAAATATTCGAGCGGCGGATAGCCTGTCTTCTTTTTGAACAGCGCAGAAAAATGTGAAGCAGACCGGTGTATATGATCAGCAACAGCTTTTAACGTAAGCATTTCGTGTATATGATCCTGCATATAACGTATGGCAACATCAATCTCTTCTTCATCACGAGGCTGGTTGGGATTAAATGTTTGCGGGTAACAAAAAGAGGCCAGGTAATGATGCAGTAACATACTTACATAATTCAGGTTATCAAAACTATAACCCGCCTGCAATGTATTATACATGTTGTTGAAAAGCGTTAACCGTTCTTCATTGTAGGATACTATACCCGAAAAACTCTCTGTATTTTGGGTGAGCGCTTTTACATAAGCGCTATCTAACGATCCTTTAAAATGCAACCAAAAGATGGACCAGGGCTTATGTTGATCCGCTTCGTATACATGCTTTACATCTTTGGGCAATATCAAATAAGCTCCCTGCCGAATAAGTATTTTTTGTTTTTTCACCTGTGCCCAGCCTTCGCCATCTACACAATAAATCAATATATTTTGTGGCGATCCATGTTCTCTTTGCCGGTAGTGAAACGCTGCCTTTGGATAAAACCCTATATCGGTAATATGCAAAGCTCCTGTTATAGTGCTTTGTTCACATTGCTCTATAACAGGCTTTGGCAACACAATAGACTTTTGTGCATAAAACCCGTCTTTTTTTCTGTTAGGCATATATAAAATTGACGTAAAATAATTACTCTATCTATTACTATTTATATTTTTTTCTGTTTTTCTATTTTGTACTTCTAAATAGCAACTATTCATTAAACGTGTTGCGCTAATTGAAAACTTGTGTTCCCTGTTTATAAGATAATATTCACCCGCTATTCATATTTTTAATTTTAAAAACAAGCTTGCTAATAAAGCATTGGTGCTCGTTGTGAAAGAAGCGGAGATTACCAAGAAACTGACCATGCATATTGTTGGGCATACATTTGGAATATCTCAGGAGATGAGATTCCAATTCAAATATTGCAGGAATTTTACAAACATTCATCCATTACAAAAAGCATCGCGACTATCAGGCAAATTTTATCTACAAAAATGCTGATGAAGCGTTCATAAAATGAACTATCGAGATTCTATATATGCACACAAAATGATTATATTTTCAATTTCTTTCTGTATTCAGTAGGTGTTTGCCCGATAATTGACTTAAAGAATTTATTGAAATTGGCAGGGTTATTATATCCGCTTTCATAACAAGCATCGGAAACAGAATGCTTTTCTTCCTGCAGAAGGCGGCATGCATGACCAATTCTAAGCTCATTCAAAAATTGAGTAAAAGATTTCTGGGTACGGCTTTTAAAGAATCTGCAAAATGAATTGGGGGTCATGTTGCACATATCC
Organism: Chitinophagaceae bacterium; assembly: GCA_020847395.1. GTDB lineage: Bacteria > Bacteroidota > Bacteroidia > Chitinophagales > Chitinophagaceae > Agriterribacter. The sequence goes on along the minus strand of JADLCD010000186.1, from coordinate 12,529 downwards.
GCTATCTCTTTCAAGTCAATATTTCTGCTAAAATTCAGCATTAAAAACTGGTACACTTTGCTCAGCCGGTCTGCATCCTTTTCAGCATACATATTTTTGAAAGACACACTCGCCAGGTAGTCATATTCTTTTGAAGTGGCAAGGATTTCGATAGCCTGTAAAAACCGGATAATTTTATTAAACCCCCTGTCTTTATCAATATTGGCTAACAGGTCGCCTACTTTTTGATTACTTTTTCCCCGGAATATTAATCCGCGTGTCGCCCTCTGAATAAGTTCAGTAGCAGCTCTTGCTATTTCGGGGTCATCTACAAGGTTCAATAAAAATGAAGGAGGAAAATATATAACTGTTGCCTTAACGCGCAGAGATTTAACGTTCCTGTGAAATTCTTCGTCATTTCGCCAAATGTGCGGGAGATCGGGTCCCATCAATACAAGGTCATTGTCTTTAAAGTTACCGATATGATCGCCAACTATTCTTTTGCCAAAACTCTTCTCTACCCACACAAGCTCACATGAACTGTGAAAATGGAAGGGTGCATTTAAGTAATACTGATCAATCTTTTTTATCCTGATAGAATTGGAGCCGTTTAAATTCACATCGATTAATTCTGCTTTCATTACAGATGAGTTTGAGATAGAAAATTAATCAAAAAGGTGGTATTTATCAACTCTATAATCTTTATTTTGGATTAAAGATAGAAATTATGGTAAAATAGTTTAAGTATAGGCTAAGGTAGTTGTAGGAACCAGGTGAGGTTGAGCGCTACTTTTACGCGATCAAAAAAAAGAACATGCAATTATTAAAACGACTGCTGTTGTTGTTTTTAGTTTCAGGCACAACAACAATTTTTGCCCAATCACGAAATATAAAGGGCATTGTTACGGATGTTATTTCAGGAAGCGCTATCCAGGGAGCAACCGTTTCGCTCAAAGGAACTTCCAGAAACACAGTAACCAATAATAATGGTGAGTTTACTATTCCAATCAGTCAAACAGGCAAGGCTGTATTGCTTATTACTTCTGTGGGGTATTTTTCCAAAGAAGTAGAAGTGAAGGATGAAGGCAATATTAATGTTGCTTTAGAGCAAGATGCCAAAACGCAGGATGAAGTTGTTGTAGTGGCATATGGATCACAAAAAAGATCTTCTCTGACTTCTGCGGTATCTACAGTAAATGCAAAAAAGTTAACTGATGTACCAACACCTAATATATCCAATGCAATAGGAGGTCGTGCACCAGGAGTTCTTTTTAAACAACAAAGCGGTGAACCCGGATACGATGACGCTACTATTCGTATACGGGGCGTAGGAACAATTGGCAACGCGAATGCACTCGTTATTATTGATGGGGTGGAAAGACCTTTAAATTCAATAGATCCTCATGATATTCAAAGTTTCTCTGTACTAAAAGATGCAGCTTCAGTAGCTCCATATGGCGTTAGAGGCGCTAACGGTATTATTTTAGTCACTATAAAAAGAGGTAACGGTTCAGGAAAGTTTTCACTCACCTATGATGGTAAAACCGGCTGGACTAAACCTGCTGTGTTGCCCAAACCACTTAACAGCTTTGAATGGGCTACATTAAAAAATGAAGGTGCCCGTAACCAGGGAGTAGCTGAACCATATGATGCTGAAGCATTACAAAAGTTTAAGGATGGTAGTGATCCTGATTTTTATGCAAATTCAAATGCTATTGAACTTCTTTTAAAAACCGGGCGGCTGCAGCAACATAATCTTTCAGTAACAGGAGGTAATGAAAATATTTCCTTCTATGGTTCTTTGGGATATGTTGACCAAACAGCTATGTGGGGTAAGGCTACCAGGTTCAGGCGGTATACAGTTCGGTCAAATATTGATGCAAAACTTACATCCACCACAAAAATAGGGCTCGATTTTACCGGTATTTTCCGTGATGGAACTTTCCCTGGAGCTGCCGGCGGGCCTGGTTTTATATTGTTCGGATTATACCGCCTTAATCCCACGAATCCGATCTTTTATTCTGATGGCAAACCAGCGGGGTATTTTGAAAGAAACCCTTACCTCGATATAAACGGTAGTGGATATTTCAAAGAAAACCATTATACTCAAATGGTTACTTTAAAGCTCGAACAAAAAATACCTTTTTTACCAGGATTGACATTGAGAGGCAATATCTCGGTTGACAAATATGATGAGTCAGATAAGCAATGGCGTACACCATATACTTTTTACCAAATAAACCCTGATAGAACATTTATTAGTGCAAAGGGAAATGTTCCAAAACCAAGTTTGGCAGAATCTTATGAATTCAGGCGTCGTATCAATTCGCAGCTAATGGTTGCTTACAATAAAAATTTTGGCGCACACGGCATAGATTTATTAGGGGTGTTTGAACCGCGTATTGACAGGCAAAATATAATTTCCGCGGGCAGAACAAATTATGAACTTCTGATAGATGAACTTTCTAATTCCGGAAATAGCAATCCCGCAGACAGGAGTAATAGTGGCGGTTCAAATAAAATTACACAGGTTGGATATGTATATAAGGCAGGATACAACTATGCCGGAAAATACATGTTTGAAGCAGCAGGACGTTATGATGGTCAATCCTATTTTTCTCCCTATCTGCCACAAGGTAAATATGCTTTCTTTCCCAGTTTTTCAGCAGCATGGCGGGTGAGCGAAGAAAAATTTATGAAAGCGCTTACCGCTATTGACAATCTTAAAATCAGAGGATCATGGGGCAAATCGGGTAACCTGGCTGACCAGTCTTTCCAATATTTGCGTCTCTATCAACTTGGAAATTCTTACCTCTTTAACAATATTGCTAACGCCAGTGTATACGAGGTGCGGGAGCCGAGCTTACAGATAACCTGGGAAAAAGCTATCAAAGCCGACATCGGGCTTGAACTAAGTATGTGGAAAGGATTGCTCAGCATTGAAGCTGACTATTTTAAAGAGCAAAGGAATGATATGTTACTGGCATCTACAGCAATTTTGCCTGTAGAATACGGCATTGGCATCGGTCAGGAAAATACAGGAAAAATGGAGAACCAGGGATTTGATTTCAGAATAGCTTCGAACTATGCGGTAAATAAAAACCTGTCTCTTTACGGCGCCTTCAATTTCACCTATGCAAAAAATAAGATTATAAATATTAATGAATCTGAGTCCATCAAAAATAATCCTAACAGAACGCAAATAGGTAAACCCTGGGGCACAGATTTCATGTATGAGGCCTTAGGTCTGTTCCAATCAGATGATGAAATAAGTAAAACACCTTATGCTGCAGCGTTAGGCACCATCAAACCAGGCGACATCAAATATAATGATCTCAACTCGGATGGCAAGCTCAACAGCGATGATCTTAAAGCTATGGGAAATCCATTATTCCCTAAAATTATTTATGGCTTTGAAGGCGGCATCAGCTATAAAAATTTCCAATTAGATATGCTGTGGCAGGGTGCGGCCGGTGTTAGTTTTTATCTTTCGGGCTGGGCTTCGCAGCCATTTAACCAGGGTAATGGTATTGCATTTCAGCATCAGTTAGATGTTTGGAGACCAGACAATACAGACGCATCGCTACCCAGGATTGTTTCAAACCCCGACAGCTATCCCTACAACTACTATCGTTCCTCTTTCTGGCAACGTAACGGTAACTATGTACGGCTTAAGTCGCTCTCTGTAGGGTATACTTTTAATAAGATCGTAAAAGGTATCAACACTGTTAAACTGTATGCAGCAGGTCAAAACCTGCTCACATTTGCCAAACTCAATTACTGGGATCCTGAAACACCCAGTACTACAGAGTTCTATTATAATGAGAAAGCCATTTCGGTTGGTATTACTATTAATTTCTAAACTAAATGCTTTATGCGCAATAATATTTTCAAACAATTTTATATAAGCACGGGAACAACCGCTGTAATACTGATGTTAATGCTTGGTTCCTGTAAAAAATCTTTCCTGGAGCCCGAGGTGAAAAACAATATTCTTGAAACAGATATATGGTCTTCTTATCAGAATGCTAACCTGTTTTTGAATAATATTTATACTGATCTTCCCATCAATTTTCTTCTATTTGATGTTGATCCGTTTGACAACTGGTCCGATAACCAATTCCCTACATTTGCCTGGGTAACTTCACGTGGAAGCCTTACCCGCAGAGATTACAATACAAATAATTCACCCGCTGACGGGTGGTGGTCTACTTCTTATGCCGTAATACGCAAATGCAACCTGGTTATAAAAAATGTAGAAACCTTACCCGATGTTACCGAAGAACAGAAAAAGACTATGATAGGACAGGCAAAATTCCTTCGGGCTTATTGGTATTCCACATTGCTCAATTTTTTTGGCGGAGTGCCGCTTATTGAACTTCCCCTTGATAGAAATAGTGGCGAGGAGATATTTTATGCCAGAAGTACCAGTCAGGAAACAGTAGCTTTTATTCAAAATGACCTTTCTGCCGCCGCTGATTTGTTACCTGCCGCATGGAGCGGCAATGATAAGGGACGTGCAACTAAAGGAGCAGCTCTTGCGCTAAAGAACGAGGTAGAGTTGTATGCCGGTAAATGGCAAGACTGCGTAAATACAGCTAATGATTTATTTGCTTTGGGGTTATACACGCTGGCGCCGGATTATGGAAAAATGTTTGTTCCCGCAGGCGAAAGTGGCCCGGAAGTAATTTTTGAAGTACAATATGACGGAGCTACCAAAGGGCATGCCGCAGAAGTATTTCTTAGTCCGCGTACCGATCCGCCTACAGGCATCGCTTCGGGTTGGGGACACGTGCTGCCTACGCAAAATCTAATAGATGAGTATGAATTTACTGACGGAACCCCGGGAGATGACGTTTCACGTGCCAGTGATCCGTATGTAGGCCGGGATGAACGTTTTTATGCCTCTGTTCTTTACAATGGTGCTCCATGGAGAGGAGATACTGTATGGACATACTATGATCCGGCAGTAAATTATTTCAGCAGTTTCTTTGATCTAAATCACTCACACCAGGGTACCCTTACAGGATATTATTTCAGAAAATATTTAGATGAGACACTCACACCGGCAGAAGCAAATTATTATAATAAGCCGATAAACGGCACCAATGCTATTTTGTTCAGGCTTGGAGAAATATACCTTAACTATGCCGAAGCAAAAAATGAATTAGGACAATTTGATGCTGATGCATTAGACAAACTAAATGAACTAAGAGCAAGAGGGGGTGTTCCGGATATACCAGCCGGATTGCCACAATCGGAAATGCGCACCCGCATTCGCCATGAAAGACGGATAGAGCTTGCATTTGAAGGAAAACGTTACTGGGATATACTACGTTGGAAAACGGCTGAAACAGTATTGAACGGAACATTGAAGGCAATGAAGATTACCAAAAAACCAGGTGGCGGCTGGAATTATGAGCGAGTAAACGCCTACGGTGGAGATCGGAAATTTGTTGCTCCAAGGGATTATTTGTTTCCGATACCACAAACGGCCATCGACAGGAATGAAAAATTGAGTGGACAACAAAATTCCGGCTGGTAAGTATCTGTAGATAAAAATTTTATTGCGCAGTTGGTTTTCTCTTATATAAGCAGGGTGTCAAAGCCCTGCTTTATGCTGAAACTTTTGAAGTTGAAAAAATTTATTCGATATGTGTGGATAGTGCTTACAATCATACAGAGCTGTAAGGAAAAAAAGGATATGTTATTTTCAGATATAACTGATGGCACAGGAATTGAGTTTTCGAATCTGATTGAGGAATCTGAACAATTGCACATCCTTAATTTTGAATACATGTATAATGGCGGCGGGGTAGCGATTGGCGACGTTAACAATGACGGGTTGCAGGATATTTATTTTTCAGCCAATCAGCTTTCCAATAAGCTTTATTTGAACAAAGGAGATCTGCATTTTGAAGATATAACTGAGACCGCCGGAGTTGCAGGGAAAAAAGGATGGAAAACAGGCGTAATGATGGCAGACGTGAACGGCGACGGTTTGATGGATATGTATGTGTGTTATTCAGGTAAAGGAGACAAGGCTTCAAGAAGCAATCAGTTGTTTATCAATAAGGGATTAAAAAATGGCAAGCCTGTATTTGCAGATGAAGCCGCATCTTTCGGATTGGATGCGCCAGGTAGTAATTCAACTCAGGCTGCATTTTTTGATTATGACAGGGATGGCGATCTTGACATGTTTCTTTTAAACCACGCTACAACTTTTTATTCACCTTTATTTAATGTAGAAAAATTACGTACCAAACGCCATCCTTATTTCAGTAATTATCTGTTCAGGAACGATAACGGTAAGTTTACCAATGTTTCTGCATCCGCCGGCATAAGAGGCGGGGGTAATAATTTTGGGTTAGGAGTTTGCATAAGTGATTTGAATAATGATGGCTGGGTTGATATTTATACCACTAATGATTATGAAGAACAGGATTTTCTTTATATAAATAATTGCGATGGAAGTTTCAGAGATGTTACAAAACAATCACTGTCTCACATTTCAAAATCCGGGATGGGGTGCGATATCTCGGATTTTAATAATGACGGATTGATGGATATTATAGTAGCTGACATGCTTCCGGAAGACAATAAACGACAGAAACTACTTCTGGGCCCCGACGAATATGACAGGTATAACATTCTTGTAGACAGTGGATATTTTCATCAGAACATGCGTAATACCCTGCAATGCGGACAGGGAATTATAGCGGAGAATATACCTGTATTCTCTGAAATTGCGCAACTATGTGGCGTTTCAAATACCGATTGGAGTTGGTCTACCCTATTTGCAGATTTCGACAACGATGGGTATAAAGATATTTTTTTTACCAACGGGTACTGGCGTGACTATACAAACCGGGATTTTTTAAGTTTTAATGTTCAGGAATATAGAGATAACAACCCTGGTAAGTCTTTGGGATATGACCTGGTGAAACAAATGTCGCAAACTAAAATCAGCAATTATATTTTTAAGAACGATGGTAATTTAAAGTTTGTGAACCAAACTTCGTCATGGGGGCTAAACGCCCCGGGAGTATCCAACGGCGCCTCATACGTTGATCTTGATAATGATGGCGATCTTGATATTGTTGTAAATAATCTCGGCTCAAAAGCCTCTGTTTACAGAAACAATACAGAAAAAAATGGGCTACACAATTTCTTGCGTATTCAGTTGCAGGATACCGGCCTGAACAGAAATACAATAGGTGCGAGAATTGCGGTAGAAACCGGATCTGGTAAAAAACATCTTGTTGAAATGTCGCCTGTGAGGGGATTTCAATCAAGCGTTGATCCGGTATTACATGTTGGATTAGGAGCAGATTCTATTATAAACAGGATAGTAGTAACATGGCCGGATGGAAATTCATTTATTGTACACGATGCTAAAATCAACACGACTGTAAAAATAAACCGGGAGCAGCTATATGAAAGTGCTCCACCTATAAATAAGGAACACAACTTTTTGTTACGCGATATTACACAAACTACAGGAATAGATTTTGTTCAACATGAAAACCAGTATGTTGATTTTAAATATGAATTTCTTTTACCCTGGCAACTTTCAAAGCAAGGTCCTAAATTATCAAAGGCAGATGTAAATAATGATGGACTCGAAGATATATTTATTGGTGCGCCCAAAGGGCAGGTGCCTACATTGTTTATTCAAAACAAAAATGGCAGGTTTAGCCGTTCTTCTGGTGGTCCCTGGGTTGCAGATAGTTTGCATGAAGATATGCAGTCCGTTTTTTTTGATGCTGATGGCGATGGAGACAACGATCTGTACGTTGTAAGCGGCGGTAATGAATTACACAATACATCAGAAGAGCTTCAGGATAGACTATACATAAACGACGGCAAAGGAAATTTTTCAAAATATCAAACAGGTTTTCCCAACATGAATACAAGCAAGTATTGTGTAGCAGCCGCAGATTATAACAGAGATGGCAGGATTGATCTTTTTGTGGGAGGAAGGCTTATAAGAGAGAAATATGGTATATCGCCTGAAAGTTATCTGTTGAAAAATGATGCTGAAAAAGGGGTTATTAAATTCTCCAACGTTGTAAATACTGATGCAAAAGACTTACAATTTCCAGGAATGATTACATGTGCTGTATGGCATGATGTAAATGATGACGGATGGCCTGACCTTATGATTGCCGGAGAGTGGATGCCGGTGAAATTATATATTAATAATAAAGGAAAGCTTGAACACAAATCTGCTGATTTCGGCCTTGAAAAAACCAATGGCTTATGGACAAGTATTACTCCTGCGGATATAGATAACGATGGTGACTTGGATTTTTTATTAGGCAACCTTGCACCTAATACGCAATTACATGCTTCAATGAAGGAGCCAATGACCTTGTGCATAAATGATTATTTGCAAAATGGTACAAGCATACCGGTTTTAAATTATTTTATTCAGGGCGTAAGTTATCCTTATCCCTCTCGTGATGAGATGGCTGAGCCTGCTCCCGCAATCAAGAAAAAATTTCTTCATTATGCCGATTATGCCAATGCTGCACTGAACGATATTTTCAGCAGTGAACAACGCGTTGGCATGACGGAGCAATCAGTTTATTCCCTCAAAAATTGCTGGCTGAAAAATGACAATAACCATTTTACTTTAACTGAACTGCCTGTTGCTGCACAGTTTTCGCCCATACAGGCTGCCATACCCGCAGACTTTGACAAAGATGGACGTATGGAGGTATTTGCAGCGGGTAATTTTTACCCTTTCAGGGTTCAGCTTGGCCGCGAAGATGCAGGCAAAGGGATTCTTCTTAAAATGAAAAACGGAGAAGGTCTTGCCGTGGCAGGATATAGCGCAACAGGAGTTATGGTAGAGGGAGATGTGAGAGATATGATTACTGTTAATACCTCAAAGGGAAAGATAATCATTGTAGCAAAAAACAATGCAGCGGTTCAGGTATTACAAATTTCAGATGAGTTTAAATAATACAGATATGAAAGACATAACAGTTAATACTACAGGCAGTTTATGGAAATCAGACGAGGAACTATTTTCTATTATAAAAGCAGAATTATATACTGCGGTAATAGGAGATATAATGGATAAAATGGGATTGCTGCACCAGTTTCTTTCTCCTCAAATAAAGCCGCTAAGACAGGATATGCTTATAGCAGGCCGTGCAATGACGGTGCTGGAGGCAGATGTATTTGGCGAAAATGGAAATAGTAATAATCCGTTACTTACCAAGCCTTTTGGATTAATGCTGGAAGCGCTTGATGATTTGAAAAAAAATGAAGTATATCTCTGTTCGGGGGCATCACCTACTTACGCCTTATGGGGAGAACTTATGAGTGCAAGAGCAATAAAATTAGGATCAGCCGGTGCGGTTGTTGATGGTTATTCACGCGATACCAATGGCATACTCAAGCTTCATTTTCCAACTTTTTCATACGGCAGGTATGCGCAGGATCAGGCTCCAAGAGGTAAAGTGATAGACTTTAGGGTGCCATTAGAGATAAGGGGAGTGAAAGTAGTAAGTGGCGATATTGTTGTTGGAGATATTGATGGTGTTTGCATTGTGCCGGCATATGCTGCCAAAGATGTTTTTATGCAGGCAATTGAAAAGGCCAGAGGCGAAAAAATGGTTCGGATAAAAATTGAAGAAGGTATGAGCGCAAAAGACGCATTTGAAAAGTATGGAATAATGTAATCATCAACCAACAACCTTAAATACCTGGTTTACTTAACCGGCTTAGAGAAAGTAAGCATAATTCATTTTTAAAAAATGTAGCATCTCTGTATGTATTAAACTGTCATCTTAGATGAAAAAATATATCTTATTTATTGTATTGCTTTGTTTTATTAGCTTATACGGATTCAGCCAAATAAAACAAATTGCTGGTTTTACCATCCCGCAATTATCTCCTAAACCAACCGCTGTTGCTTCGGTTCAACAAGCACAAATATCATTGGATGGCGAATGGAGTTTTCGTATAACCGGCCGTGAGGCACAGCACAAAATCCAGGTGCCGGGCGAATGGGAAATGCAGGGATTTAAAGTTAATGAGGGCGAAGTTGCGGTATATAGCAAAGCGTTGATCATTCCTGCCGACTGGAAAGGCAAACGCATTAAAATCCGGTTTGATGGCGTGAGTTCAAACGCCGTTGTAAAATTAAACGGCGTAAAACTTGCGGAACATGAAGGTAGCTTTGTCCCCTTTGAAGCGGACCTTAGTTCAGCAGTACGCAACGAAAAGAATATACTTGAAGTAGAAGTACAGGCACTTACGGTTAGCGACAAACTTGCCTGCACTTCGAAATATGTGGTACATACAGTTGGTGGTATATTACGCAAAGTAACTTTATTTGTATTGCCTGAAATTAATATTGCAGACATTACCATTAATACAACTTTTGACAGGCAGTATAAAAATGCCTCATTAATTATTGGGACTTCGATTATAAATGAGCCAGGCGTTTCATCCGGTATATATCTTCGATATACGCTTAAAGATGCAGGTGGAAAAAACATTGTTCAAAAGATATATCCTGTTGATAGCAAACAGGCAAATACAATAACTCCTGTTAAAGCACCCATACATTGGACTCCTGAAACACCTTATTTATATCAATTGAAAACCGAACTTGTACGTGACGGTATTTCGTTGGAAACGATTACCCAGGCCGTTGGTTTTCGACAGGTAGAAATTAAGGGCAATAAATTTTACGTCAATGGAATGCCTGTAAAATTGCATGGTGTCAATCGTCACTCCATTCACCCGCTAACCGGAAGAACAATAAACCCGGCACTTGAAAGAAAAGACGCTGAGTTGTTTCGTGCTGCCAATTGTAATTATATCCGAACATCACATTATCCCCCAACCGAAGAATTTTTAAATGCATGTGATGAGTTGGGATTGTTCGTTGAAAGCGAAGCCTCCCTTTGCTGGATACAACATGGCGCATCACCAATCTGGAAAAAGTGGAGTTATACCGATAAGAAGTTTTTACCTTTTATGGTCAATGCCAATATTGAAAATGTATGGGCGGCAAAAAATCATCCTTCGGTTATTATCTGGTCGCTGGGTAATGAAAGCTATTGGAGCGAATTATGGCAAAAAGTAAATGCAGTAGTTAAGGAGTTGGATGCTACAAGGCCTACCAGCTTCCACGATCAATGCTGGGGCGGATTCAATAACGCAGGAAGTGAGGCTGATATAGCTAACTACCATTATCCCGGTATTAATGGACCTTCAGCTACTGATACGATGACACGACCTACATTGTTTGGTGAATATGCACATCTGTCAACTTACAACAGAAAAGAGTTACTGACTGATCCGGGTGTACGCAGCGTTTATAATGCTCCGCTGGTAAGGTTTTACGATAGTATATATGCCCACGATGGCAACCTGGGAGGTGCGATATGGAGTGGGATTGACGATATTTTTCATATGCCTGACGGAAGAATTATTGGCTATGGCCCCTGGGGGCCTATCGATGCCTGGCGAAGACCCAAGCCAGAATATTGGGGAATGAAAAAAGCCTATTCACCTGTACGGGTTATCAATATAAATCAGTCACCGTTGAACAAAGTATATATTGAACTTACCATTCAAAACCGGTATGATTTTATTTCAACCAATGCCGTGAGAATTGAAACGATTATTGATGGTAAAAAAGCATTGCTTTCATCAAACATTGCTCCACATAAAAGTGGTATTCTAAAAATACCTGTTTCAAAAGATGCACAGAATATATATGTTTCATTTACAGATCCGCGGGGATTTATTGCAGATGAAGAAAATATTATTTTGCAGGAAAATACAGAAACTGATGAGCAAAAAAAGAAGGATGTAAAGCTGTTATACACGGACTATGAAACTGGCTATATTGTAAAGCAAGGCGATATTAGTTACGCAGTAAGCAAGGCAACCGGTATTATCACAAGCGCTTTCACCAACGGAAAAAATATGCTAAGCCAGGGTCCGGTTTTTTGCATTGTACCTATGAACAGTGATGATGGCGGTAAACCCAATGTTGCAGGTGAAACCTATCAAAATAATATCTTCCCTTTAAAAAACTATCCTCTATATATTTTGTTCGCTTCCAATCTCGCTGTTCAACAAAATGAGCAAGGCATAAAGATAGATATGGAAATAACCTTTAAAGACGGAACAGGAAAACAATCCTATTTTTTTACTACAGATGGTAAACTGATAACGGAATATGAAGTTGAGTATACAGCATCTGATCTTTCCCCTTACCAGTATGGCATGTTGTTGCAACTGCCAAAAGATATGGATAGGCTAAGCTGGAAACGTAAGGGAGAGTTTAGCACTTACCCCGATTACGATATTGCAAGAAATGAAGGAATGGCTATGCTGAATGCAAAAAACACAAATGCTGTTGAAGAGTGGGGTGTTGTTCCTGGGGGGCATTGGAAAGACGATGCAAATGAGCTGGGCAGCAACGATTTTCGGTCAACCAAAAAGTTTATCATTAAAGCAACGCTGCAGGATGGTATAGGAAACCATGTTACAGTTAATTCGGATGGAACGCAAC
>JADLCD010000185.1 GCA_020847395.1 Chitinophagaceae bacterium | reverse complement strand
ACTGAAGCAGCAGGCTTTTAAACAATACAGATTACATTGCAGGTTTACCAGCGGTAAAATATTTTATGCGGAATTTAATATCAGGCTTTTCTTTTTTCTGCTGTTTAAAAAGATGGATGCCATATGCGCTATAGACCTTGACACAATTATTCCCTGCTATTTTATTTCAAGACTTAAAAAAGTTAAAAGAATATATGATGCGCATGAACTTTTTACGGAAATGAAAGAAATTGTTACACGCCCGCCTATCCAAAAGTTCTGGCTTGATATTGAAAGAAAGTTTGTTCCCAGGTTCCCTGTCGCTTATACTGTTTCTCATACCATAGCCAATGAATTTAAGAAAAGGTACGGAGCGTGGTTTGATGTGATCAGGAATATGCCGTATTTAATTAATGATGTTTCAGCAACAAATATCCCCCAACATAAAAATATACTTTACCAGGGCGCTGTTAATCAAGCAAGGGGATTTGAAAGCCTTATTCCTGCTATGCAGGCAATAGAAGCGCAACTGTATATTTATGGTGATGGTAATTTTATGCCCCGGCTAAAATCTTTAATAAAAGCATATGCTGTTGAACAAAAGGTTTTTTTAATGGGTATGAAAACACCGGAAGAATTGAAAGAGATAACAGCAAATGCGTATATCGGAATTAATCTCGTGGAAAATATTGGCTTAAACCAATACTATTCATTAGCCAATAAATTTTTTGATTATATACAAGCAGGTATTCCGCAGATTACCATGCGTTTTCCGGAATATGAAAACATCAATAATGAATATGAGGTTGCAGTGCTAATTGACGACTTAACAGCAAAGACTATCGCAGATGCCTACACGAAGCTTTGTGACAATGATTTTTATAACAGGCTTAAGCAAAACTGCCTTGAAGCAGGCAAAGTATATAACTGGCAAAACGAAGAGAAAAAGCTTATTAGTATATATAATAAACTCTGGCAATAATTGAACCGGCATTTACATATCGTTTGTCTTGATGTACCCTACCCTCCCGATTATGGAGGTGTATTTGACCTTTTTTATAAAATAAAATATTTAAAAGAAGAAGGCATATTTATTCACCTGCATTGCTTTGAATATGGACGTGGCGAACAAAACGTTTTAAATCAATATTGCGAATCGGTGCATTATTACAAACGGAAAAAGGGTATTGCCGCATTTTCCTTTGAGTTACCGTATATAGTCAGCTCACGAAACAACGCAACGCTTAAGCAAAACCTTGAAAAGGATAATTACCCGGTTTTGCTGGAAGGTATTCACTGCACTGCTTTACTTTACCGCAATCAATTGCAAAACAGGAAGGTAATATTGCGGGCACATAATATTGAGTTTGAATATTACCGTCAACTTGCCCAAAAAGAAAAATCATTTTTCAAACAGGCATATTATGTAAATGAAACAAGATTACTGAGGGAATATGAACCAAAGGTGGCTAAAAAAGCAGCTATAACGCTGACTGCTTCTGCAAACGATGCAAAAGTGTATAAAGAATTATATGGCGTTAAAAACGCGGAATATTTGCCTGTTTTCCTCCCTTGGAATGAAGTTACCACTGAACCAGGAACCGGGGATTATTGTTTATACCACGGTAATCTATCAGTAAATGAAAACCATGAAGCCGCATTATGGCTTATTGAAAAAGTGTTTTCAAATAATAATATACCGCTGATTATTGCTGGTAAAAATCCTGCACAACAAATCATATCCGCTGCTGAAAAATACAATCATGTAAGAATTATAGCCAATCCATCTGAAAATCAAATGGAGGAATTGATTAAAAAGGCACAAATAAATGTATTGCCATCTTTCAGCAATACAGGTATAAAATTAAAACTATTACATGCATTGTTTTGTGGCAGGCATTGTATTGTAAATAATATGATGATTGAAGGAACAGGGTTGGAAGACATTTGCGTTATTGCCCAAAATGAAAAAGAATTTATAAAACAGGTAGCCGCATATTTTTTTTGCTCATTTACGTTTGAGGATATTGTAAGTCGCCAACAGCTACTTACAAAACTTTACAACAATAAAAAAAACTCAAACACGCTTATAAATCATATCTTCTGATAATAGATTTATTTTAATCAGATACATATAACACATACCTATGATCTCCGGTATCATGTATATATAATTTCTCCATTGGTTGTATATTTTCGGGCAAACTTTCAACCGCAGTAATTTTTATTCCGGCTCTTTTTGTCTTTAGATAAACGCTTATTTTTTCAATATAATCCAGTATGTTGCTGCCGGATTTGTAGTAAATTTCAACCATTGCGTCGTCGGCTATCATAAGATCCATATATTGGATATCTTCTTTTTTAAGTCCAACAAAACTGTTATTATTTTTTCCTGTTTTTCCTGAAGAATACTGTGAATCTTTTATATCACTCACCTTAATCTTATTTGTATCAACAGGAGAATTGCATGCAATATTATCTAACATTATTATCAATAAAAACAAATTACCCGGGTGTAAGAACCTCTTCATTTAAACAATATTAAACTCACCTGTTTTATCAATCTTGCAATTTATGTATCTCGCTTGAAAAATGGAAAGTGATGGCAGGGTTATTGGCTATTTCGGTATTCAGGAACCATTCGCTTTGGGCAAGGTATACCAGTTGGCCATCTTTATCAATCACCACATTACCCGTTTTAAAGCGGGTAAAATCATCCAGTTTCTTTTTATCGTCTGAGGTAATCCAGCAGGCTTTATAAAAAGGTAAAGTATTAAACTGAACAGAGGCACCATATTCCTGCAACAAGCGGTATTGAATTACTTCAAACTGAAGATCGCCTACACAACCTATTATTTTACGGTTACCGCCATGCTGCGTAAATAATTGCGCAACGCCTTCATCGGTCAATTGCAGCAAACCTTTTTCCAGTTGCTTTGTTTTCATCGGGTCTTTATTCACCACTTCCTTAAACAACTCCGGAGAGAAACTGGGTATGCCTGTAAAATAGAAATCAGCTCCTTCGGTAAGCGTGTCGCCAATTTTAAAATTGCCTGTATCAAACAAACCAACCACATCGCCGGGAAAGGCTTCTTCAATGATATCTTTTTGCCGTGCAAGAAATGAATATGGCTTACTGAACCGAACGTCTTTGTCAAGCCGAACATGATGATAATATTTGTTGCGTTCAAATTTTCCGGAGCATACTCTTAAAAATGCAATCCTGTCTCTGTGCTTTGGGTCGAGGTTGGCGTGAATTTTAAAAACAAAGCCGCTGAACTTTTCTTCTTCCGGGCAATTTTCGCCAATTGAAGTTGGGCGACATAATGGAGATGGTGCAATATGAATAAATGTATCCAGCATTTCCTTCACACCAAAATTATTTACAGCACTACCAAAAAACACAGGAGCCGTTTTGCCCTGCAGGTAGGCGTCAACATTAAGTTCGCCATATACACCGTCAATTAATTCAACATCTTCTCTCAGTTGGTTTGCATCCTTCTCGCCTACTCTTTCCGCCAATGCTTCGTCAGATAAATCAGTGATGTGTACAACATCTTCATCGTTTGCCTTGGTGTTTGCCGTAAATAACAACAGGTTTTTATCATGCAGGTTATATACACCCTTAAACTCCTTTCCATTATTGATTGGCCAAGTCATGGGGTGTAGTTGTATATGCAGTTCTTTTTCTATTTCTTCCAGCAAATCAAATGGCAGTTTACCATCACGGTCCATTTTGTTGATGAAAACAATCACCGGCGTATCACGCATGCGGCATACTTCCATTAATCTTCTTGTTTGCTCCTCCACCCCGTTCACGCTATCTATTACAAGTATTACACTATCAACCGCGGTAAGTGTGCGGTAAGTATCTTCAGCAAAATCTTTGTGTCCGGGAGTATCCAACAGGTTAATCAGCTTTCCCTCATATTCAAAAGTCATCACACTTGTTGCTACAGATATACCACGCTGCTTTTCAATTTCCATGAAATCGCTGGTAGCATGCTTTTTTATCTTATTGCTTTTTACGGCCCCTGCTGTTTGAATGGCACCACCGAAAAGCAATAGCTTTTCTGTAAGCGTTGTTTTACCCGCATCCGGGTGAGATATAATAGCGAATGTTTTCCGCTTGTTGATTTCTGCTGTATATTTCATCGGGGCGCAAAGGTAATAATATGTTGCTTACCTGCCTACCATAAATAAGGCATTGCAGAAAAGGAGTTTACCATTCTGCCAGAAATTCCTGAACAATACATTATCAGCGAGGTAAACAATATTTCCACGGTTTACATCCTGAACGCCAAATATTAAGCCGTCATTTAGTTTCTTTTTGAGTTTTGCGCCAACAAAACCTGCAACAATATTGTCTTTTTTAATTACACCAACATTCCAGCCCTCATTAATAAATTCATACACATTATCATCCATCTTTAAAGTGTAATAAAAATCAGGATAGCCAAATGCCAGGGGATGTGTATTATCTAACTGAACTTTTAATATTGAGCCAGGCGTTGATGAAGAAATAACATCACGTTCAAAATCACCAAACTTTTTCAATGGCGCATAAGGATCTTTTTTGTCAGAAGATTCTTCCTCTTTTTTAAATTTCAAACCTATATCCATTTTTGCCAGAAAAGCAACAGCATTTTCCATAGCAATAATTTTTCCGCCTTTGCTTACCCAGTCTTTTATATTATCAAAACGACCTTTTTCACTCAGTGAAGCATAATTTCCGTCAGGCATTATCAACACGTCAATATCATTCCATTGCGCTCTTGATAAATCATTCATATTAATTAGCGTAACAGGATAGTTCAATTCCCTTTCAAGAAAAAACCAAACCTCTCCTGCCGCATTTGAGCTTGTTCCTTCTCCTGTTAGCAAGGCTACTTTAGGCGGCTTTAAATAGCGCACATTCGAGCTGCCGAAATCATAACCTCTATCAACAAAACCGGTATTTACCGGAAACGCAGTAACCTGTTGTTCATTGCAGGCTTTTGTTACAATATTCCATATACTGTCTTTTACGGCATTGTTTGCAGTTTTAAGCACTACGATGGAACCCGGCTTAAATGTTTTACCGTTTACTTCAAATTCGTTTGCTGCAAATCTTAATTTAACGCCCCGCTGTATAAGCGCAGAAACCACTTTAGCACTTTGCATTCCTTCCCATGGAATTACATAACCATAAGTTTCTGCCGAAACATTATTTATTTTCTGAAGCTGGGGATAAGCGCCGGTAGCGTTAATTTTTTCTTTTACCGCATATGCGTTTACGCCATAAATAAATGGCAGCGACCATGCAGTAATATCATAAGTAGCAGAATCTACAAGCAATGTTTTAGGTTCAAACAATACGCTTACCAATGTAGAATTAGGCTGAACAGCGCTTATCACCACATCTTCCTTGCCGATAGTAAATGTTTCATCTTTACCATTGAAGTAATTATATCCTTTTGCTGTACCCGACCCGGAAGTATATTGTATCCCGTTGTTATCGAGAAGTAACAACAAGGCATTAATATTCTGAGCTGTGCCGGGTGTATTTCTAATTACAAAAGTTTTATACGTTCCGGTACCTGTTGTAACCGCATCATTAAAAAACTTTCGAAAAGATTTTATAAGCTTATCCGCATTTTTAGAAGAAATTTCGATAGTACTCATCCCCGTTGTATAATGATGAGCAATGCGGTCTTCCAGTGTGAGCGTATCTCCTTCCTGTTTGTAAACACCCAATCCGCCCGCAGGCCCGCCGCCCTGTTCATACGTCATACCAATGGCGCCATTATAAATCGGGTAGGTATCACCGTAAGAAGGGTAATAGAGATCAAATATTTCTTTCGTAAAAAACAACCAGCCGTTCTGGTCAAAATATTTTGCATTATTCTTACCAATGCTCAATTGAAATTCACGCTGCCAGGGAGTAATAATTTCATGATACGGTTGTGCTGCAGGAGCAAAGTAATAAGGATTATTTATGCCCTGTTCGTGATAATCTACATGTATCTGCGGCAGCCACTGTCGGTATAATTTTATTCTTTGTTGTGTTTCAACCTGGGTTTGCCATGCCCAGTCGCGGTTTAAATCAAAGTTATAATGGTTTGTTCTTCCGCCGGGCCACGGTTCACGATGTTCTCTTGCATCAAGACGCGGATTATAATTTTTACCAACCACACTATTAAACCAGTTTACATAACGGTCACGTCCGTCAGGATTAATACAGGGGTCAATTACTACCACCGTATTTTTCAGCCATTCTTTTGTTGATACATTATCAGGATTTACAAGGTCAAATATGGTTTTCATGGCGGCTTCGGAAGAAGAAGTTTCATTGCCATGCACATTATAGCTCAGCCAAACGATAACCGGTGTGTTCTCTACAGGCGCCATTCTATCCAACGACATATTTGCCAACCGCAAATTGTTCTTCCGTATATTTTCAAGATTCTGAATATTTTCCTGTGTTGATACAAATGCTACCATCAAAGGACGTCCTTCATTTGTTTCGCCATATTGCTGAAGCTTTACAGTAGCCGGTAATTTATCTGCCAGGTAGTTGAAATAATTTACAATCTTAAAATGCGGAGTATACCTCGTTCCTAACTTATACCCTAAAAAACTATCCGGAGATTGAACTTGCGCTGTTAGCGAAAAAAAAGAAATTAGTAAAAAAGATAAGATAACAATTCGTTTACTCATGCCACATTTTTTATGCGGCAATTTAAGGAGAAACCGCTCTCAAAGGATTGTTTCGTAAAAAATTCTTTATGTAACTTCCGCCATCAATTGCATCAGATGAAGAAATACTTTTTTGTTTCAACACTCCTTATTCTCAGTTTTTCCTGTAAATATGTTGCTAAAAAAGAGGCAGGTACATTATCCGCCAACCCATTTTCCTATACTATTCACAAAAAAATTACCTGCTCAAACGGAGCCATAGTATCCGCACATCCACTGGCAAGTATGGTTGGCGCAGCAATATTGAAACAAGGTGGAAATGCTTTTGATGCCGCCATTGCTACCCAACTTGCGCTGGCAGTGGTATACCCTGGTGCAGGAAATATTGGCGGTGGCGGATTTATAGTAGCCCGCACCGCAGAGGGTACCAATATTGCTATAGACTATCGTGAAAAAGCACCCGGCAAAGCATCAAGAGATATGTACCTCGACAGTGCGGGTAATGCTGTTTTGGATAAGAGCCAAAACGGGCATCTTGCCGCAGGCGTTCCCGGAACTGTTGCAGGATTATTTGCCACCCTGCCCTATGCAAAACTACCTTTTAAACAATTGATTCAACCTGCCATTGAACTTGCGCAAAATGGCTTTGCCATTACTAAAGCTGAAGCAGCCAGTTTAAACACTATTCAGGAAGATTTAAAAGCACTGAATACACAGGCCAATGCTTTTCAAAAACAAACACCGTGGAAAGAAGGAGATACACTTTTGCAAAAAGACCTGGCGCTAACGTTAACGCGTATACGCGATAAAGGTAAAAAAGGCTTTTACGAAGGAGAAACAGCCAGGCTGATTGTTGAGGAGATGAAAAGAGCCAACGGTATTATATCTCTGGAAGATTTAAAAAACTACGATGCAGCTAAAAGAAATGCTGTAGTATTTAATTACAAAGATTACCAGGTAATATCCATGCCCCTGCCCAGCAGCGGCGGTATTATTTTGCAGCAATGTTTAAAGATGATTGAAGATAAAAATATAGGGGCAATGGGATTTCACTCTGCTGCGGCAATTCAATTAATGATAGAAGCTGAACGACGCTCGTATGCAGACAGGGCGGAGTATATGGGAGATACCGACTTTGTAAAAGTGCCGGTTAAAAAACTTACCAGCGATGCTTATGCAAAAGAAAGAATGAAAGATTATATACCCGGTAAAGCCGGCAACAGCCAGCAAACCAAGGCCGGGGTGATTGGTAAAGAGAGTGAAGAAACCACGCATCTTTCAATAATTGATAAATGGGGGAATATGGTTGCTGTTACCACTACACTTAACGGTGGTTATGGAAGCAGAACCGTTGTAGGTGGTGCAGGATTTTTTCTTAACAACGAAATGGATGATTTTAGCGTGAAACCCGGCGTACCTAATATGTATGGCGCATTAGGCACCGAAGCAAATGCTATTCAGCCAGGCAAACGTATGCTGAGTTCGATGACGCCAACGCTTGTGCTTAAAAACAACCAGCCCTTTATGGTGGTAGGCACGCCCGGCGGAACAACTATTCCTACTTCTGTTTTTCAATCAATTCTTAATATTATTGAATTTGGATTAAACGCGGAGGATGCGGTATACAAACCGAAATTCCACCATCAATGGATGCCGGATGTAGTGTATGTTGAAAAAGATTTTTCTCAACCCGTTATTGATTCACTGAAAGCGATGGGCTATACTATTGAACAAAGAGGGCAGATAGGAAGAACTGAATTAATAAAAATTCAAAAAGGCAAGGCAGATTCTGCTTATACATTTGAAGCCATTGCTGATAAAAGAGGAGATGATGACGCGGACGGATATTAGAGATGGTGTATTAGCATTAAGCATTAAGCATTAAGTGAAAATGGAAATAAAACAACATATGCATCCCGCGCACAGGTTGTATTGAATTTAATGAATTTGCGGCGGGAGAGAAATCTGTTTGGCAGTAGTACAAAAGTTGAGCATCAGTACAAAAGCCCAACAGATTTCTCCCTCGCAAAAAAGCGATTTAACTTCGATGTTCGTGCTGGCTCAGTCGAAAAGACGGCGAGAGTATGTTAGTTTTAATATCAGCAAAAAGGAAATCGCTGAAGGGATATCCGACCGGCGCCTCAAATTATTCATTAGCTCAACATACACACTGCAAGTGTATTAACCCTTTCCCCATACCATCTACGGCTTTACTATTAATACAGAAGGCACATTAGACAACCATACACTTTGCGTTTCTACCGCCTTATTCCAGCTATCAAGGCTTATCAGCATAAGGTCTTGTTTCTGCAGGAACTCTTTTTCCATGCGGCGGTCATTGTGCAGTATAATTTGCTGCGGTGCAATCTTTTCAATCATCTGTATGGTTTCCTTCATTTCAGGATTTTGATCAATTACACCGGTAGCATCAAGTATAATTATTGCAGCGTTGCTGTTATGAATCAGCTTTTGTGCATAAATCAGCAGAAAGCTATCACTTATTGAAAATACAGGCAGAAAAACATTATCTACCTTCTGCATATCTTTATCAATAAAAATTCCCAACGGAATTTTTGATGACCTGATAATATTTTTCACCCGGTCATCAAAAAATGAATTATCAAAAAAACTTTCCTTACCTGTTATGGTATCAAACAGTTTTTCGGGGTTTATAATTTTATTGGTGAATCCAAGCACACGCCCCAGCAACGTTCCTTCAAACACAGAATTACCCATACCAATAAGCAGTATATCAAAATTGCCTTGTTGCGAAACATCAATAATATCACTCTCCACCGCAGCAGATGGCCGGAACATTGTAATAACCGGCTGGTTTAATTTATTGGCTTCCTGTTTTACCGGCTCAAAACTTTCTCTTTCATATTCTGCTTCGTTGTATTGGTTAAGATCATTACTTGGTGAAAGATGCAGCATTGTAATACTTGATGCACCAACTGATTT
>JADLCD010000184.1 GCA_020847395.1 Chitinophagaceae bacterium | reverse complement strand
TCTCTTGAAAAAATAATGTGATCACCTGCTTGTAAAAACGTGAGTATTGCCGTGCTGATCGCCGCCATGCCGGAACTAAACACCATGCCCCAGTTGCCCTGTTCCAGTCTACAAATAATTTCACCTAAGCGTTGTTGATTGTAGGTAGAATAAAAGCCGGGGTATTGTAATTCATTTCGGTCAATGTATTCATAAGCCACAGCAGGTTGGATGCTGGCTGTCACTGCGCCGTTTTCATTCTCCGGTGGTAATGGATGAACACAGGTGGTATCGGTGTTTTGCATATTGGTAGTGATTGTTATTAGATAATTTGTTTGCGAGTAAGATGGTTAGTTAATTTTTAAATCAAAAATCTAACCGAAAAATTTTCAATATTCAATATTATTGTTGTCCGATTAAAATCGGGTTTAAAAATACTGTAACACTTTATAATCAAAGGTTACAGGGTAAAAATCAGTTGTTTCAAAATTAGTGGTAGCTACCCTTCTTTTTTACGTTACAAAAGCAAAGGAGGCATTATGCGTTTTTCTCCATGCTTTATAAGTGTCTTTTATAAACTCCAGTAATGTTACATAACTCATCAGGTGCAGCCGTATCACGGTGATCATATTGGCAAACGACTTTTTTGTTGCTGCTTTCTTTCTTATCACTACCATCAGTAATTGTGCTATCAGCACACAATACACCTGCATTTTAATGGCATTGGTGCTATTGCCCCAAAAGTAACGCAGCGGAAAATTTTGCTTTATCTGTTTAAACAGCATCTCTATCATCCACCGGTTTTTATAAATGGTTGCTATCTGCGATGCTGGCAGGGTAAAATTATTAGTGATAAACACATACACTTTGCCTTCCTTCGTTTTAAAAGTGATGCGGCGAAGCTTTAAGCGCTGTATCTCTTTACCATTCTGCTTTACAGCCACTGTAATATATTGCTCCTTCAACACACCTGTGGCGTTTTTCTTTTTAGTTTTATCTGCCAATACTTTGGTTACATGGTAATCTGCATTGTCTTTCATACGTGTTACAAACCAGATTTTTTCATTCGTCCATTTGGCAAACTGGTGATAAACTGTGTACGCTTTATCAAACACAAGCCAACTGTTGGCTGCAGGTTTCAGATGGTAAAGAAATTTCCGGTCATGTTCCCTGGCTTCTGTCATCCGCACAAATTCTGTTACCCCGCTAAAAGCATCCATCATAGCATGCACTTTAATGCCGCCTTTCTTTTTTGAACCATCTTTTGTATTACGGCCAACTCCACGAAGAATTTCACTAAACAACTGGATGGTGCTGCTATCAATAACTTTTAAATTCCTTATGCTTAGCCCTTTTAACCGGCTGTCCGAGATAAAACTGTGATGTTGTTGCAACAGTTCCTCGTAAATCATTGCAAAAACCAGAAAAGTACGCTTAGTGTTTGCATCAGAA
This sequence comes from Chitinophagaceae bacterium, assembly GCA_020847395.1. Taxonomy (GTDB): domain Bacteria; phylum Bacteroidota; class Bacteroidia; order Chitinophagales; family Chitinophagaceae; genus Agriterribacter. The sequence continues at coordinate 2,818 of JADLCD010000184.1, read as the reverse complement.
AGTGTACTACGGGCCGGTGCTTTGTCTAAACCTAAATGTGATAGTTTGCCTTCGCAACCCAGCAGTCCCTCACACAATTCTCTTAGTCCATTGCAATAAGAGAATACTCCATATAGCATGCTCACCAGGTGCGTACGCAGCGGAAGTTTTTTATAATATCGGTTCGACTGATACTTTCTATTCGCTTTATTGATCAAAGAGCTGGGGATCACATTTAATATCTGTGACAATATCGGCTGTCCGGTAAAACTTTTATCTTTATCACTCATTAGTGAAGTTTTGGTGTGGTAACTCAAACTTAACTAATATGGGTGGTTCTAACGAACTGCCCTTTTTATTTATAATTTAGTCGGACAATAGTGATTATAATTCTATTATAACACCAATGGCGCAGCCCCGCTGCGCCATCAATCTCTTTCCCTCTGCGTCTCTGCGTGCCACCCTTACAAATCCAACTTAATCCCCTGCGCCAGCGGTAACTTATCTGTATAGTTGATCGTATTTGTCTGCCTGCGCATGTACACTTTCCATGCATCGCTACCACTTTCCCTGCCACCGCCAGTTTCTTTTTCACCACCAAAGGCACCGCCAATTTCAGCACCACTGGTTCCAATATTTACATTCGCAATACCGCAATCACTGCCTGCCTGTGACAGGAATTTTTCTGCCTCTCTCAAATTGGTCGTCATAATAGCAGAGCTCAACCCCTGTGGTACGCCGTTTTGCAAAGCAATGGCTTCGTCCAAAGTTTTATATTTCATTAAATACAAAATAGGAGCGAAGGTTTCATGCTGCACAATTTCATAATGATTTTTTGCTTCTGCAATACATGGTTTTACGTAGCAGCCGCTTTCATATCCTTTTCCTTTTACCACACCGCCTTCCACGATGAAATTGCAGCCCTCTGCTTTTCCTTTTTCAATGGCAGCAAGATACATGTCCACAGCGCCTTTATCAATTAAAGGCCCCACATGATTCTTTTGATCTAGTGGGTTGCCAATTTTTATTTGCTTGTAGGCATTCACTAATTTTTCTTTGAACTTGTTATATACTTTTTCGTGAATGATCAGCCTTCTTGTGGTAGTGCATCTTTGTCCTGCTGTACCCACAGCACCAAATACAGCACCAATCAAGGCCATATCCAAATCGGCATCAGGTGTAATGATGATAGCATTATTGCCACCCAGTTCCATCAGGCTTCTGCCCAGTCTTTCCGCTACGGCACTGGCCACGGCCTTACCCATCCTGGTGCTGCCGGTTGCACTTACCAATGCTATCCTTGTATCATGGCTCATCCATTCGCCCACTTCACGGCCGCCAACAATCAAATTATTTACGCCTTCCGGCACATTATTTTTCTTAAACACTTTTGCCACGATATGCTGACAGGCAATTCCGCATAAAGGCACTTTTTCACTTGGTTTCCATACACACACATCGCCACAAACCCATGCCAGCATAGCATTCCAGCTCCATACCGCCACCGGAAAATTAAATGCACTGATAATGCCAACAATCCCCAGCGGATGGTATTGTTCATACATCCTGTGTCCCGGTCTTTCACTGTGCATGGTTAAGCCGTGTAGCTGGCGGCTAAGACCCACTGCAAAATCACAGATGTCTATCATTTCCTGTACCTCGCCTAAACCTTCCTGTAAGCTCTTGCCCATTTCATAACTCACCAGTGTACCCAAATCGTTTTTATGGGCACGCAGTTCTTCACCTATTTGTCTTACAATTTCACCTCTTTTGGGTGCCGGCCAGCTACGCCATTCAACAAAAGCCGCCTGTGCAGTTTTTATTACCGCTTCATAACTGTTTTTGTCTGCACCTTTAACCGTGCCGATTAATTTTGCATCAACAGGGCTGTAACTTTCAAAAGTTTCGCCCTTGCCTGCCATCCATTTTAAACCAGTGCTTACACCTTTATTTTTTGCCTGCACCTGCAGTGCCGATAGGAATTTCATATAGCGCTATTTATTTTTTGCAAAGTTACGCATCCATAGCAAAAAGATTGCTTTAAACCCAAAGCTTTACAGATGCAGCTTTTCCGGATTGTTTATATACGGTGAACAACTTTAGTACAATAAAGTAACAGTTCAATCGTTTTGGCTGATTAGTTAGTTTAAGAATAATCAGTACCTATCTTATGAAAACGCTTTCCTTACTCTTACCGGGAATTTCATTTATTATTCGTGGCAGAAACAATTCAGGCGTGCTTTGCCTTTTACTACAGCTATCTTTAGTAGGATGGCTCCCTGCTGCTATTTGGGCTTATGCCACATTAGATGAGGATATGAAAAAGCACCGGGTAGAAAAGATATTGCGGTCTATCAAAGCTTTTCCCGCCCATTAACCTGTAAAATTTTGAGAACCAGGTAGCTGCTGGTACATTTCATTTCACCTGCTCCGCTGATAAAGCCGGGCCTATCCGCTTTTTGGAATTGGTTATATTTACTTTTTCTGAAGAAAACTATTGCTGGTTGCAATAGCTATTAAGAAGTAACCAATTTGATGAGCACTAAATGAAAGATGAAATTAATCAGCCGCTTCCGGGAAAATACCTGCCACTACTGCAGGCTACCAATGAAGCTGGTTTTACAATGGCTTCTGATATACTTACGGGTAGCCTTTTACGAACGCTTGCCGCAACAAAACCTTCTGCCAAATTTCTTGAACTGGGCACCGGCACTGGTCTTTCCACGTCATGGATATTAGACGGTATGGATGAAGCATCTACACTTATTACTGTTGATAATGATGATTCATTTTTATCTATTGCAAAGAATGCTTTGGGTGATGATCAGCGGTTGAATAT
>JADLCD010000183.1 GCA_020847395.1 Chitinophagaceae bacterium | reverse complement strand
GCTGAAATTGTTTGGGCTGTAAGAAATGAAATGTGCATGACCGTTGAAGATGCTTTGAGCCGGAGAACCAGGGCGATACTTTTAGATGCAAAAGCCGCAGTTGCATCAGCCCCGGTTGTGGCTAAGTTAATGGCAACCGAAATGAATAAAGATGAAGCATGGGAAAAAGAACAGGTAACAGCATTTAATAAAATAGCTGAAAGTTATATACCAACTCAACAGTAGTTATTTCATACTTTGAATGTATGGAATAACTCAGCTTGCTTTTTCAATAATAAAAAACCAAAACAATTGTTATGTCAAATTTTACGGGGGAATTTATCGGCACTGCTTTATTAATTGTATTGGGCGATGGAATTGTTGCCAATGCTTTACTGGATAAAACAAAAGGAAATAACGGCGGGCTTATTTCCATTACATTCGGATGGGCCATCGCCGTTTTTACGGGAGTGTACACTTCAGTAACCTTAGGAGGCAGCGGCCATTTAAATCCTGCCGTAACGCTTGCAATGGCTTCCATCAACCAAATAAGTTCTGATTTAATACTCCCTTATATTTTAGCCCAGTTAGCCGGAGCATTTACAGGAGCAGTCATTGTATGGCTGGCTTATAAAAATCATTTTGACAGTACGACAAACAGCGATTATAAATTAGCTGTTTTTTGTACGGGTCCTGCTATTAAAAATCCATTCTTTAATACACTCACGGAAATAGTTGGAACATTTGTGCTCGTATTCGGCGCATTACTGATGTCGAAACCCGAGCATAGTTTAGGCACGTTAGATGCTTTACCCGTCGGCTTGCTGGTGTTGGGAATTGGTTTATCATTAGGCGGGCCTACCGGCTACGCCATTAACCCTGCCCGTGACCTTGCACCGCGTATAGCTCATTTTATTTTACCAATTCCTAATAAAAGAGATAGCGACTGGAGTTATTCCTGGGTGCCGGTTATAGGGCCGATAATCGGCGCTTTGATTGCTGCTTTTCTTTTTAAACTTTTATAAATACTTAAAATGAAAAAGCTTTTACTCTTATTACCTGTAATTTTCCTGTCAATGAAGTCTGTTACCGCACAAAGCCCGGAAGAAAAATTAAAAAAGGCAGGTATTACTTTACCTGCTGCACAAAAACCGGTTGCCAATTATGTAAATGCCGTACGCACGGGTAATCTTATTTTTCTTTCCGGCAAAGGGCCGACAAACCCTGATGGTACAAATATTACAGGTAACGTATGCAAAGAACTTACAACGGAAGAAGGCTATGCTGCTGCAAGGCTTACAGGTATCAACCTGCTTGCCGTATTAAAACAAGAATTAGGTTCATTGAATAAGGTAAAAAGAATAGTACAGATATTGGGCATGGTAAACTGTACAGAAAATTTTACAGATCAGCCGAAGGTTATCAATGGCTGCTCCGACCTGATGGTGGAAGTATTCGGCGATAAGGGAAAACATGCACGATCATCAGTCGGCATGAATGCCTTACCGGGTAATATTGCTGTGGAGATAGAAATGATAGTGGAAGTAAAGCCTGAATAATATTTATGCTAATTCCAGGTGAATAGAATACATAATCTACTCGCCAGCCTGCAGAATAATTTCGCAGGCTTTTTTTATTTGTTCATCAGTTATAATCAATGGTGGAGAAATGCGAAGACAACTGGATGCGAATAAAAACCAGTCAGTCAATACTGCGTCGGGGCGCTGAAAGCGACCTGACGCATCAATACATTTGTCAAGAATTTTTTTATTTGTTTCAAAAGATTCAAATTCCACTGCCAGCCACAAACCAAAAGAACGAACAGATTTAATCTCAGGATGAACCAGTAACTGCCGGAATAATTGTTCTTTCTGTTTTACCTGTTCAATAATTTTTTCATCAAGCAGTGCCTGCATGGCAGCCATGCCTGCAGCGCAACTGACCGGGTGCCCGCCAAATGTTGTAATATGGCCTAAAACCGGCTGATCCGTTAATGACCACATCAAATTTTTATCCGTAATAAAAGCGCCTAAAGGCATTCCGCCTCCCAAGGCTTTACCCAACAATAGTATATCCGGAACAATATTAAAGTTTTCAAAACCCCAAAGCTTACCTGTTCTGCCAAAACCTGTTTGTATTTCATCCAGTATTAATAATGTTCCCGCTTCTGAACATTTCTTTCTTAATGCCTGTATCCATTCTTTTGCCGGAGCAATAATACCTGCTTCGGCTTGCACTGTTTCGGCAATAACACAGGCTGTTTGATTATTGATATAACCAAATACCTCATCTGACCCATAGTCAAAATGCAAAACACCGGGCAACAAGGGGCGAAATGAATTTCGCCAATATTCATCTCCCATAATACTCAATGCTCCCTGCGTGGAACCGTGATAGGATTTATTGAATGCAATGATTTGTGTTCTGCCGGTAACTCGCTTTGCTAATTTCATTGCGCCTTCCACCGCTTCAGCACCGGAGTTGGTAAAATAAACTGAGTTTAAAGAAGCTGGTAAATAATCAACCAGCAGTTTTGCATATTGCACCTGTGGCGATTCTATAAATTCGCCATACACCATGATATGCAGGTAGGCATCGAGTTGTTTTTTTATGGCTTTCACTACCCGGGGATGACGATGGCCAACATTCGCTACACTGATGCCGCCGATGAGATCAATATATTCTTTACCTGCCGCATCATATAATAGAGCTCCTTCTGCTTTTACAATTTCCAGGCCTAAAGGTGCAGGTGAAGTTTGCGCAAGATGTTTAAAAAAAAGTTCCCGCTGATTCAATATAAATTGTTTCACGCAAAGAACGCAAAGGCAGCGCAAAGACG
>JADLCD010000182.1 GCA_020847395.1 Chitinophagaceae bacterium | reverse complement strand
ATCTTAAATTTCAAATCTCAAATCTCAAAATCATCACTTATGAAACTAAAAACTTTGCTTACAGCAGTGATACTTGTATGTGCATTAGGCTATGCACCATCGTTAAAAGCACAACCCGATCCGGGAGGAGATCCTGATTCAGAAGTGCCCATTGATGGGGGCGTAAGTTTACTGGTAGCTGCAGGCGTGGCATATGGCGCTAAAAAAGCGTATGATAAAAGAAAAAAAGATCGGCAGCAGGAACAAGAAGTAAAATAAAGGGCTATACATAAACTGTAGAAATACCGGTAGCCGGCAGCGCAATACTGCCGGCATACCTGTATATATAATTTTTTGTAACCAGTGAAAAATAATATGACAGCAAAAAAGTTAATGCAGGGTATAAAAACTGTAAACCGGTATATAGATACTGGTTTCCTGGTAAAGTTTATCGGTTTGTTTTTGGTATTTTATTATGCTAACCAGTTTTTTGTAAAGCTTATTTCGCCCCAAACCCAATGGTATAATGCATATATAGCTACCCATTACAATTATGTAAGCTGGGCAATTTCATCACTCACTCATATGTCAGGGTATATAGGAGAGCTGATGGGAGTAAATAATTATATTAAAGGCGATGGGCTGTTAGCCACCGCTACAAACAGGGGGGTTTATGTAAAATGGCAGTGCATAGGGCTGGGCATATACAGTTTTTGGCTGGCTTTTATACTGGCTCATAAAATGAGTATAGGTAAAAAACTATTGTATTCAGTGGGTGGTATTATATTAATGTGGCTGCTGAACTGCTTTCGTATAGCATTACTTTTATATGGTATTGCACACAATCTTAAACCGTGGAAGAAAAGTTTAAAATTTATCGGAGCCATCAACCACCACGACCTTTACAACTATGTATGTTATATGATAATCATTGCCGGTATTTACTTTTATTATAGAAAAAATAACAGGAATACTGCCAAAGTAGAAATGAAATAAAAACCAGGGCCCCTGCCTTTATTGTAGTATATAAAAGAAAACAAAAGTACCCTATATAAATCTTAAGCGCCTTTCATTATACGCTATTAAATTTGCCAAATCATTTCACAGGTTTATTTTAGCGTATGAATAATTCAATATTTCCAGGTCAGACAGCTTTTTACAAAGGCAAAGTAAGAGATGTATATACCATTAATGACGATTATCTTGTAATGATTGCAAGTGACAGGATATCTGCATTTGATGTAATTCTTCCCAGGCCAATACCCTTTAAGGGACAGGTATTAAACCAGATAGCGGCAAAAATGCTAAGAGCAACTGAAGATATTTGCCCGAATTGGTTACTGTCTACTCCGGCACCCAATGCTTCTATTGGTAAAAAATGTATTCCCTTTAAACTGGAGATGGTAGTTAGAGGACATCTTGTTGGGCACGCATGGAGAACCTATAACAGTGGAAAAAGAATATTGTGCGGCGTTACCCTGCCAGAAGGTTTAAAAGAAAATGATGCCTTCCCTCAACCCATCATTACCCCCGCTACAAAAGCGGAGCAAGGGCATGATGAAGATATATCTAAAGAAAAAATACTTGCTACAGGAATAGCTACAGAAAAAGAATGGGAAACACTTTCTTCATATACATTGAAGTTGTTTGAGCGGGGACAAAATATTGCTGCTAAACATGGATTGATATTGGCTGATACAAAATATGAATTCGGAAAAATAGAGGATGCTATTTATTTGATGGATGAAATACATACACCTGATTCATCACGCTATTTTTACGCAGATGGATTTAGTGAAAGACAAAAAGCAGGAGAACGCCAAAAGCAATTAAGTAAGGAATTTGTGAGAGAATGGTTGATTGAAAATGATTTTATGGGTAAGGAAGGACAAACTGTTCCCGCCATGAGTGAAGAATGGGTAAATACCATAAGTAAGCGGTATATTGAGTTGTACGAAAAAGTAACCGGTGAAAAATTTCAACCCGAACCGCTTTCGGCACATGAAACAATAAGCCGGGTTAATGATGCATTGAAAATATTGAATATAATTTAGTATATGTATAAAATATTATCGCTGCATGTTTTCTTTTTAACGCTATTAAGTGCAGGTAAAGCACAACAGGATTCATTACATTATCTTATAACAGGCACATATACTTCCGGCAGGAGCGAAGGAATTTATGTTTACCTGTTTAACAGCAATAATGGAACGTATAAAGAGATAAGTCATGTAAAAACGTCTAATCCGTCATTTGTTACAGTATCTGCTGATGGAAAGTTTGTATATGCAGTAAATGAAAACAGTAATAAAGATAATGGAGGAGAAGTGAGTTCTTTTGGATTTGATAAAAACACGGGCATTCTTACCCCTATTAATAAGCAGCTTACTGCTGGTGATGATCCTTGTTATATTGATATTGACAAAACAGGGAAATGGATATTTGTTGGCAATTACAGCAGCGGCACATTATCAGTTCTTCCGGTTGATGCATCCGGAACTATAGGTGAGGCTAAAACAACCATCAGGCATGAGGGTTCGGGTGTAAACAAAAGCAGGCAGGAAAAACCGCATGTGCATTGTACATACATTTCCCACGATAATAAATGGCTGTTTGTTCCTGACCTGGGTATTGATAAAGTTATGATATATGGGTTTGACGCTAACAATGGAAATCTCACACATAGTAAACAGGCTTTTATTAAAATCAATGATGGCGGAGGTCCGAGACATATCACGTTTCATCCAAACAATAAATATGCTTATGTAATAGAAGAGATGAGTGGCGCTGTTAATGCTTATGAATATGCTGATGGAAGATTTAAAGCAATTCAACAAATTAAATCCGTACAAAAAGAAGATACGGGTTTTGTAGGCAGTGCAGATATACATGTATCTTTAGATGGCAAGTTTTTATACACATCTAACCGGGGAGGTTTTAATACAATTGCTATATATAAAATCAATCAGCGTGATGGCAAACTTACGCTTCTCGGACACCAGAAATCCCTGGGCGATTTTCCACGCAACTTTACCATTGATCCTTCCGGAAAATTTTTACTGGTAGCAAATCAAAAAAGTGATGATGTGGTAATTTTTAAAAGAAATATTAAAACCGGGTTACTAACAAGTACGGGTAAGCGAATTTCTGTAGGTAACCCGGTTTGTTTAAAATGGATAAATATTAAGTGAGAAAATAATTCAGGTATGAATGAATAGTTTATTGTTTATTGTTTATTGTTTATAGTTATCTTCCTATTCGGGCACTAAGTGGGCAAACCATACATTAATTTCGGCTTGTCCATTTTTATTTTTCTGAAATCCTTATCAACAGCACACCTTGCGCCAATGGGGTGCAATTATTATACAGTAACGAGGTTTATCTCCAGATTAATCTTCCATCCGCGGGCTCAGGCCTCGTTTCGCCTTTGGCGATTACCGGAATCACTCCCTTACTGTTTTGCTCTATCGGGTCTACATTATACAGATTACCATCTGCCGGAAATATTTTAATATAGCCGAAACGCCCACCCTGGTCCGTAATCGTGTAGTCGGTCCAGGCGGCAATATATTTTCCATCCGGTGAAAAAATAGGCTGCGCTTCTTTGAAATTGCTGGTTGTTACCTGTGTTACATTGCTGCCATCCGCATTCATTATATAAATATGTTTATTGATAACCACGGCGATTTTTGTACCATCCGGGCTGGGATTGATATTGCCCCATTCCGTATAATTCATTTCTTTTACTAATGTACCATTGGTATAGGGCGGAGGAAATTTTATAATAAAATTTTTATGCGTTACTAAAACAACATTGCCCGGCAGCCAGTGTATAGATTCGCCATATGCCACATTTTCGCCATTAATAGTAGCGATGTTAGCAACCATTTTTCCATCGGTGGTAAGAATAACAAAACCTCCATCAAAAGAAGCCGGGATGGCTATCAGCGTTCCATCCTGCGAAAGGATACCAGTGTTGAAATAACTTCCCCCGTCAACCGGTGTGTAAATAAATTCTTTCACAATGCTGCCATCAGTTGACCGGCTTAGCATAAAATGTATATCCCTGTAATTATCGGCATCCAATGCTTCCAGTTTCAGCGACTGGTCGGCACTTATATCCCATCCGTAACGGTCGTAATTATCTTTCAGAAAAATACTCCGGTTTCTATTGGTTAAATCGAATTTTATAACGCCCTCACCTGCCCAGCTATAATAAAGGGCACCGTTGCCTATTTGTCCGCCATCGTTATTGTCATTATTATTATCCGGCGTATTATTTTCTTTTGTGCAGGAGGCAAAAATAATTGCCATTATTATAGCAGCATCTTTAAGTTTAATATTCATAAAAAAACTTTAGCACAAGGTGGCTTCATTTTATATGTTTAGCAATACTTGCAATACATTATTTTTTTATAGTGATTTACCGGTAGATAGTAAGATGCATAAATTTTCTATGGGTTAACCAGTAGAAAAATATACCCCTAACCGGCGATTGTTTACCCCTTGTTCTCTACAGTACCTTTATTTCATTCTTATTTTTCATTTAAAGAATGTAGTGATGAAATCAATACTTTGCCTGGTAAATCGCTTGCCGGTTATTTTACTGGCAATGGCCATAGCGGGAAATAGCGCCTGTAAAAAAGAAGAAAAAAACAATCAACAAGCCGCGAATATTGAACGGATGGCCCTGCTGCTTGATTACGAAGTTGGCTATGGCGGATATGTATACCCGGTATATAATCCTTATATCTTTTTCAAAAATGGCGTAGCCCTTAAAGAACCTTATATACCGCCTGATGAAATCAATACGAATGCTTTAACAAAAGATATTGCCCAAGACTGGGGTACCTGGAAAAAAAATGATGATCAGGTAACTATACACTGGCAAAGTGGAAACAGTTCTAATAAAGATTGGCCTGGCAATGATTGCTTTGCCGCGGGAATCAATGAAAAATTACAAGGCGGCTTCAGTTCATTTGCCGGTGGCGGAACCCTCTCTATTGACGGAGAAGTAGGCATACTTGATTATAGAAGTATGAGTTTTACCAATGACGGATGGTTTACCAATACTCAGATAGCAGGCGGCGGTAATAGTAATGTTTCCGCATATTCTGAACAAACTACCGCGGGAAGATATAGTATAGACGGCTATTCAATAACCTTAACTTTCAATAGCGGCGATGTGAAGCGGTTGTTTTTTTGTTTTTATGGAAATGATAAAACAGTATTTAGCGTGGCAGGCCGCACGTATACAAAATAAGTTAACCTGTGCTTCTCATTCTCCCGGGGCCCAGGCTAATTAATAATTTGAAGTACCGGGCGGATATCCCTTCAGTGATTTCCTTTTTGCTGACAGTAAAACCAACACGCTTCCTTTCGATACCGCCCTCAGGTTGTAATGAATTAAAAGCATCTTGCGGCGGTGAGAAATCTGTTGGGCAGTAGCGCAAATGTTGAGCATTAGTACAAATGCCCGGCAGATTCAGCGTTCATATAGTCTCATTTGAAATAAGATTACGGCTTGCTAAACCTATAAGGTTTGCAGCGCTGCAATACCGCCCGGCAAACCTTATAGGTTTTACAATAGCTTCTTCGCATAAGAATGATTTAACTACAATCTTCGTGTTGGCCCGGTCGAAAGGAAGGCAAACACACACATCGTCATTTCGATACCGCCCTCGGGTTGTAATGAATTAAAGGCATGTTGCAGCGGGAGAAGTACTCTCTCACAGATATCGCTATTGAGCAGTTCCTTTAATCCGCCATATTTATCATAGCGCTTGTTGTGTATCCCAACCTGGTAATTGTGCCTCGAGGCTGATAGCGGGAGATAACCACAAAAAAAACCGCAATCTGCGGTTTAAATTTGTTACCCGACCTGGATTCGAACCAAGGCTATCAGAGCCAGAATCTGATGTACTACCACTATACGATCGGGCAATAGGGCTGCAAATATAATGGCTTATTTGGTTTTTAAAAAACGCAGCCTCAATTTTAAAAAACCTTTATTTAAAAATAGTTTCGGTTTTCATTTTTCTGCGTTATAATTTGCAGCCTTAGCACGATTGCTCCCGGATAGAAATTTTCAACAGCATCATCACATTTTAATTGAATTACAAACAAGCGCATGGCACTCTTAGAAAAGCAATTAGTCGTAAAAACATCAACCCTTCCCAATGCAGGTAAAGGGTTATTCACCAAAAAAACCATCCCCAAAGGCACACGAATTATTGAATATAAGGGAACCGTTACCACCTGGAAGGAAGTGGATCACAACGAAGGTGCAAACGGCTATATATACTATATCAACCGCAACACCGTAATCAATGCCCGTCCTCATCCTGATTACCTTGCCAGGTATGCTAATGATGCCCGGGGAATAGCCAAATTAAAAGGTGTGACCAATAACACTGTTTACGCCACAGAAGGTTTAAAAGTGTATATAGAATCAACAAGAGAAATACCCGCAGGCGCGGAAATATTTGTGGCCTACGGTAAAGAATACTGGAATACCATCAGGCATAATATTAAACTGGAGAAAAGGCAGAAGGTGGTAAAGGGCTATTAGCAGTCAGCTATCAGCTTTGAGCCTTCAGTATCATTAAACCTATAAGGTTTGGCGGGCTGAATTGCAGCGCTGCAAACCTTATAGGTTTCGCTTGCTCACGGCTCAAAACTCATTGCTGATAGCTCCCCTGCGGAGAAAATTCCACACTTCATTACGCTTGTTCACGCTTCTCTATAGGTTTTCCTATATATCTCCTCCCGTATCGAAGTTTTTATTTTGCAGCGCTCCTGCTTCTCCCGAGGCATGATTATTGGCGTTTATTTGCATTATGAAGGTAAGCAGCGCTACAGATAAAATATCCGAACTGGTTCCACAGGCTATTTCCGCTATCAAAAAAAATATTATTAACCCTCTTTTTTCCGATAATCTTTTTCAAAAATATGCTGATGAAAAAGAACCATTGCGTTCTGAACTTTTCACTTTACAGCAAATGGAACAGCATGCGCGTTCATTAGCTTCCAAACATATGCTTACCAAAAGCAAGTCTTCTGAAAAAATGCTGAAACGCTTAAGCGATAATGAAAGCATTTTAATGGATGTTCATAACCTGCTTACTGAAACCGTTAAACAAAACGGCAGAATTAATCCTGCAGGTGAATGGTTGCTTGATAATTTTTATTTAATAGAAGACCAGATATACACAGGTAAAAAACATTTACCCAAAGGCTACAGCAAAGAGCTGCCGCAATTGGCCAACGGCGCTTCTGAAGGCTTGCCGCGTGTGTATGATATTGTTGTTGAGTTGATTTCTCACAGCGATGGCAGGGTTGATATGGAAAGCCTGTCTGGTTTTATCCGTGCATATCAGTCTGTAACTATATTAAAAATTGGTGAGCTCTGGGCAATTCCTATTATGCTGCGTTTGGCATTGATCGAAAACCTTCGACGCTTATCTACCCAAATAGCACTGGATATATTACATAAAAATCTGGCAGATTACTGGGCAGACCAGATGATGGAAACCGCGGAGAAAGATCCCAAAAATTTAGTGGTTGTGCTTGCGGATATGGCAAGATCAAATCCGCCGGTAAAAGGTTCGTTTGTAGCTGAACTTACGAGGCGTTTGCAGGGCAGGGGATCAGCGCTTGCGTTACCACTTAGCTGGATTGAACAATTGTTAAGCGATAGCGGGCTTACCGGCAACGAAGTAGTGCAGATAGAAAATCAGAAACAGGCGGCGCTACAGGTATCGGTAAGCAATAGTATCGGCAGTCTGCGTTTTTTAAATGCAACCGACTGGCGCAACTTTGTGGAGCAGGAAAGTGTGACAGAAAAAATTCTTCAGAAAGATATTGATGGCATATATGGCGAAATGGATTTTTATACAAGAGATAATTATCGCCATGTTGTTGAAAAATTATCTAAATACAGCAATAGCTCAGAGCCTGAAGTGGCAACAATTGCCATTAAACTTTCGGCACAGAACCCAAACGAGGATAGAAAAAAACATGTAGGCTATTTCCTGGTTGATAAAGGATTGAAGGAACTGGAAAGAGTGGTACAGGTAAAACTTCCCTTTAAAGACAGCCTACGGAAAAGCATAACCGAAAAGCCGTTGTTTTGGTATTTAGCTGCAATTGCTGTATGTACGTTCCTGTTGTGCTGGTTTATTTTATCGGCTGATTATATATACCCGCTTAAAAACTGGCAACTATACCTGTTGTCATTTTTCGGTTGTATTGCCGCGAGTCAATCCGCTATTGTACTGGTGAACTGGATATCCAATCTTGTTATTACGCCGCACCCGCTTCCTAAAATGGATTTCTCCAAAGGTATTCCTGCTAATTATAAAACTTTAGTGGTTGTGCCAACCATGCTGAGCGCTGTTGAAGATATTGACAACCTCATTGAAGCATTGGAAGTACGATTTATTGCCAACCGCGACGCCAATCTTTATTTTGCCTTACTCACAGATTTTAAAGATGCCTGTGAAGAACATTTACCTGAAGATGAAAGGCTTTTAACACATGTGCAAAGAAGTATACAGGATTTAAACCAGCGATATCCCGGTGCTGAAGCCAATATGTTTATGCTGTTCCATCGCCCACGCAAATGGAATGCCCGGGAAAAAGTTTGGATGGGGCACGAACGCAAGCGCGGAAAGCTTGAAGAGTTGAATGCTTTACTGCGTAGTAATAAACATGATAGTTTTTCTGTAATCATTGGCGATGAAAAAATATTCCCGGAGATTAAATATGTAATTACGCTTGATACCGATACTCAATTGCCAAGAGAAAGCGCATGGAAAATGACCGCAACGCTGGCGCATCCGTTGAACAAAGCTGTATATTCACCAGCCAGGCAGCGGGTAACAAACGGCTATACTATTCTTCAGCCCCGTGTTTCCAACAGTTTGCCGGGCGAAAGAAGTTCCCTGTACGCAAGAATACATGGTAATGAGCCCGGTGTTGATCCATATACGCTTACAACATCTGACGTATACCAGGATCTTTTTAAAGAAGGCTCATTTATCGGAAAAGGCATTTATGATGTTGATATGTTTATTCATACGCTGGAAGGGAGATTTCCGGAGAACAGGATTTTAAGTCATGATTTGATTGAAGGCGCATACTCACGGTCTGGTTTTTTAAGTGATGTGCAGTTGTACGAAGAGTATCCTTCCACCTATTTTGCTGATATTAAGCGAAGGCACAGGTGGGTAAGAGGCGACTGGCAAATTGCGCGCTGGCTTTTTCCTTTTGTTCCTTCTCCGCAAAAACAATTCAGGAGAAATCCCATATCAGCGCTTTCAAAATGGAAAATATTTGATAACCTGAGGCGTAGCCTTGTAGCATTGAGCTTTTTGGTGATTCTTATTTGCTGCTGGATATATATGCCCGGCACAGCCATAACGCTTACGGTAATAGCTGCACTGCTGCTGCCCTCTGTTGTTAAATTCATTTGGGATCTTGTAGCAAAACCAAAAGATATAGGTTACTATGCGCATGTGGTTTATATTTTAAAAAACTCAGGCAATGGATTCTTTCAGCAGTTTTTGCATTTGGTATTTCTTCCGTATGAAGCGTGGATAAACACAGATGCAATCCTGCGCACCGCCTGGAGAATTTTTATATCACAACGCAAATTACTAGAATGGAATCCTTACGGCAATACAGTAAGAACTTCTCCTAAAACAATAGCACAATATTTTAAAGCCATGTGGCTGGCGCCTGCGTTTGCTGCTGCTGTACTTGCCTGGTTAATTTATTCTAACCAGCAGCAAATCGTTCCTGCAGTATTGCTTGTAACCGGTTGGCTTATCTCTCCTGCCATAGCGTACCTGGTAAGTGAACCGCGTAAGGCTAAAAAAGCTGTACTCTCATCCGGGCAAACCAATTACCTGCATAAATTATCGAGAAAAACATGGGCTTTCTTTGAGCGTTTTGTTACCGCAGATGATAACTGGTTGCCACCAGATAATTACCAGGAAAATCCTGATCCCAAAATTGCGCACCGCACTTCACCCACCAATATCGGATTATCATTGCTGGCCAATTTAACTGCCTACGATTTCGGTTATATTTCTGCAACAAGATTAATTGATCGCACAACAAGAACGCTGGATACCGTTCAATCGCTTGAAAAATACAGGGGACATTTATACAACTGGTATGATACGGAAACACTGGCTTGTTTACAACCTAAATATATTTCTACCGTAGACAGCGGTAATTTTATTAGCCACCTGCTGGTGTTGCGGCAGGGATTGTTATCGCTTAAAGAAAACAGCATCTTTGTTTCAAAATCATTTAATGGTTTGCTTGATACGGTTGAAGTGATGCTTGAAAAAAATCCTTCAGATGAAAATCTTACCCGAATAAAAGCAGCAATAGTAAAGCTCAAAAATGATCCACCGGTAACATTGCGGCAGGCTATTGCTGCAACAGAACAATTGAAAGTATTATCAGCAACCACTATTTCACAAAACAAAATTGAAAATACCCGGGTTGATTGGGTTTCTTTATATGAAATACAACTTGAAGATATCATTGCTGATATACGTGTGCTTTGCCCCTGGATATTCCTGTACCCCGCATCCGGAAAATTCAATGAACTTATTGAAGCAATAGATTTTATTCCAACATTGCAGCAGCTTGTAAATATCCAGGTAAATACATTGCCTAAAATAAAAGAGTATTATAAACCAGGTAATAGTATTGCGGAAAATCAATGGCTTGATATGTTCGTATCATCTATACTGGAATCATCGCGAATGGCAAAAGAAAGAGTATACGTGATTGAAAGTCTTGTTGCTATCTGCTATGAAAACACCATTGTTGATTATGAGTTCCTGTATAGTAAAACTCAGCGGCTATTATCTATTGGTTATAATGCGGAAGAACACAGGAGAGACAATAGTTATTATGATTTGCTGGCGTCTGAATCGAGGCTCGGAGTTTTTGTTGCTATTGCACAAAGCAAAATCCCGCAGGAGAGTTGGTTTGCTTTAGGAAGGCAATTATCCAATACCGGGCCATTGCCCGTGCTGTTATCCTGGAGCGGTTCAATGTTCGAATACCTGATGCCGCTGCTGGTAATGCCATCATACGATAATACGCTGCTTGATCAAACCCATAAAGGCATTGTGCTGAAACAAATTGAATATGGCGAAAAAAGAAATGTTCCCTGGGGCGTTTCCGAGTCGGGCTACAATATGATTGACGCAGCAATGAATTACCAGTATCGTGCATTTGGTGTGCCCGGCACGGGATTAAAAAGAGGTTTGGGTGATGATCTTGTTATTTCTCCATACTCCACTATAATGGCGCTGATGGTAATGCCTGAAGAAGCTACTGAAAACCTGAAACGAATGTCGTCTTACGGTTTTGAAGATGAGTTTGGATTTCATGAAGCCATTGATTATACAACATCAAGATTACCGAGAGGACAGGAATATGCATTGATAAACTCGTATATGGTGCATCACCAGGGTATGGCTTTTCTTTCTTTATCTTATTTGCTGCTTAACCAGCCTATGCAAAAAAGATTTGTAAATGATGTGCAGTTACAATCAGCGCTATTGCTGCTGCAGGAAAGAATACCGCGGGTAACGGTATCTAATGCGCCGGCAATGCATATTGCAGAAAGTGGTATTGTAAGCAAAGAACAAGCGTACCCGATCCGCGTTATCAATACACCACATACACCGGTGCCCGAAGTGCAATTGCTGTCAAACGGCAGGTATCATGTAGTGGTTACCAATGCCGGCGGCGGTTACAGCAGGTGGAAAGATATTGCGGTTACACGTTGGCGTGAGGACAGCACCTGCGATAACTGGGGAAGTTTTTGTTTTATAAAAGATGTGGACAGCAACGCATATTGGTCAACAGCTTACCAGCCATTAATGCAGGAAGGCGAACATTATGAAGCGGTATTCTCGCAGGGGCGTGCTGAATTCCGGCGTCGTGATGCATCTATAGAAACACATACTGAAATTGTAGTATCGCCTGAAGATGATGTGGAACTGAGAAGAATAAAATTAACCAACCGCTCAAGAAGAAAAAGAAAAATTGAAATAACCAGCTACAGCGAAGTGGTATTAACCACGGCGGCGGCAGATGCCGCGCATCCTGCATTCAGCAATTTATTTGTAGAAACGGAACTGCTGGAGCAGCAGCATGCCATTATATGCACGAGGCGTCCACGCACGCAAACCGAAGTGCATCCGGCCATGTTTCATTTAATGAAGGCATATAAGGCTACCATAAAAAATGTTTCGTATGAAACAGACAGGATGAAGTTTATAGGACGGGGCAATACCATACATCAGCCGGATGCTATGTTGCATAATGGCGCTATGTCTTCAACACAGGGCGCTGTGCTCGATCCTGTTATTTCCATAAGATATGAGATAGAAATTGATCCGCAGAAAACAGTAATCATTGACATTGTAACAGGCATTGCAGAAACAAAAGAAAGCTGTATGGAGCTGGTAGGTAAATACCAGGATAAATTTTTAGTTGATCGTGGTTTTGAATTATCGTGGACACATAGCCAGGTTATTCTGCGCCAGATAAACGCATCTGAAAAAGATGCGCAGTTGTATGGAAGATTAGCCAGCGCGGTTATTTACCTCAACCAGGCTTTAAGAGCATCGCCTGATATTATTGAGCGCAATAACAGGGGGCAATCCGGCTTATGGGGCTATTCTATTTCCGGCGATTTACCTATCGTGTTAGTGCAGATTGAAGAGGCGAAAAATATTGAGCTTGTAAAACAAATGATACAGGCGCACGCTTACTGGCGCATGAAAGGTTTGGCAGTTGATCTTGTAATATGGAATGAAGACTATGGCAGCTATCGCCATACTTTGCAAAATGAAATACAGGCATTGGTATCACCGTTGGTTGGCGCGCAAATAAAAGAAGTGGCTGGTGGTGTGTTTATCCGTTCTTCTGACCAGATATCTTATGAAGACAGGATATTGTTTCAGACGGTAGCACGGGTGATGATTTCAGACAGGTTTGGCACGCTGGAAGAACAGGTAAGCAGGGTAATCAAAACAAAAAATGTTATTCCTTATTTCACGCCACAAAAATTTTATCCTTCTATTACTACGGCTGTATCAATGCCAAAAGATCTGCAATTTTTTAATGATACGGGAGGTTTTTCAGGTGATGGAAAAGAGTATATCATATTTACCAACCCGGAAAAACTAACGCCGGTACCCTGGAGTAATGTTGTGGCGAATGAGCAATTTGGAACAGTGATTTCAGAAAGCGGGCAGGCATATTCATGGCTTGAGAATGCACATGAATACAGGCTTACACCCTGGAATAACAATCCTGTTGGCGACCTTGAAGGAGAATGCTATTACCTGCGTGATGAAGAGAGTGGAAAATTCTGGTCGCCGGCACCTTTACCTACCAGGAGCAAAACAGCATATATTACAAGACATGGGTTTGGTTACAGCATTTTTGAACATAGTGAAGATGGTATATACTCCACAATGACGGTGTTTGTTGACCAGGAATCCGGTGTAAAATTCACATTACTTGCATTGCATAATCAATCCGGCAGACAGCGCAAACTTTCTGCAACCGGCTACGTGGAATGGGTGTTGGGTGAGTTCAAACACAAAACACAAATGCATGTGGTTACAAGTGTAGATACTAACTCGGGAACGATATATGCCAGGAACGCTTATAATCTTGATTTTGAAAACCGTGTAGCTTTTTTTGATGGAGATCATACGCTTCAATCTTTTACCTGCGATAGAAAAGAATTTATCGGGCGCAATGGTACCAATCGCAACCCGGAGGCATTAAATAAAGTAAAGCTGTCTGGTAAATATGGCGCGGCGCTTGACCCTTGCGCGGCTATTCAATCTACTTTTGATTTGGGTATTGATGAAAAACATGAAATTGTATTTAAACTCGGTGCTGCAAAAAATCAAACGGAAGCGAATGTAATTATTGAGAAATTTAAAACCATCGGTACAATACACCAATCATTTGAAACAGTTAAGCAATATTGGGACGAAACACTCGGCACCGTACAAATTCAAACGCCTGATGCAGCATTGAATATCATAACAAATGGGTGGCTGAATTACCAGGCATTGGCCTGCAGAATATGGGGAAGAAGCGGCTATTATCAATCTGGCGGTGCATTTGGGTTCAGAGATCAATTGCAGGATGTATTGTCTTTACTATACACAAAACCGGAAATAGCCAGGCAACAAATTCTGCTAAATGCATCGCGGCAGTTTACTGAGGGAGATGTGCAGCACTGGTGGCATCCTCCAATGGGCAGAGGTGTTAGAACAACCTGTTCAGACGATTTTTTATGGCTTCCATTTGCTACAATAAAGTATATCAATTATACGGGTGATGAAAGTATACTTGATGAACAAATCACTTTCCTGGAAGGAAGATTATTGAATCACGGGGAAGAATCTTATTATGATTTGCCGGCGAGATCGAGCTATACTGCCGGTTTGTATACACATTGCGTAAAAGCCATTGAAAACGGGTTGAAATTCGGTGAGCATGGATTACCGTTGATTGGTTCCGGCGACTGGAATGACGGTATGGATAAAATAGGTGAAGAAGGAAAAGGCGAAAGTGTATGGCTTGCTTTCTTCCAGTACAAAATATTGAGTGGCTTTAGTGAAATAGCCGAAGCCAGGAATGACTTCGCGTTTAAAACACATTGCCTCCGGGAGGCAGAAAATTTAAAGCAGAATATTGAAGCCCATGCATGGGATGGTAACTGGTATCGCCGTGCATATTTTGATGATGGCACGCCGCTGGGTTCTGTTCAAAATGAAGAATGCAGCATTGATTCTATTGCGCAGAGCTGGGGCGTTATATCAAATGCGGCTGACGGCGAAAAAATAATAACCGCTATGAACGCAGCATACCGGCAACTCGTGAACAAAGAAGCAGGTATTATTAAATTGCTTGACCCGCCTTTTGATAAATCTACGCTTGACCCTGGTTATATTAAAGGCTATGTGCCGGGAGTAAGAGAAAATGGCGGGCAATATACACATGCGGCTATTTGGTTTGTGATGGCATTGATGGAGCTTAAGCAAAATGAAAAAGGCTGGGAACTGCTGCAAATGATTAATCCACTAAACAGGGGCGGCGATAAAACATCTGTTGAACGATACAAAGTAGAACCTTATGTTGTTGCTGCGGATGTATATGCGCAGGTAGCGCATCTCGGTCGCGGTGGGTGGACATGGTATACCGGCTCCGCAGGATGGATGTACCAGTTGATTATTGAATATTTTCTCGGTATGCAAAAGCAGGGTAACGAACTTTATTTCAATCCTTCTGTTCCGGAAGGCTGGAATGATTTCTCCATAACCTATAAATATGTTGATACCATTTATGTAATTAAGATAAAAACTACTGATACACCTGATGCGACGCTGCGGATTTTATACAATGGCTTACCGGTAGCAGATAAATCTATTAAACTGATTAATGATAAAGGAAAACATATGATTGAAGTGACCGTTAATACTAAAACAAAAACAATATTGCCTGCTATGGCGGAGCGAATTTCCAAACCAATTTATTAATGCAATATTTAAAATATGCAACAATGAGCAAAATACAGTTAACATTAAAGCGACCGTGGGAAATTGTAAAAGAGCAATTAAAAGAAAATGACCATCGGCTTACCGATGAAGATTTGGTATATGATCCTGGCAATGCAGATAAGTTACTGGAGCAGCTATCTAAAAAATTAAACAGAACAAAAGAGGAAATTAAGGAATTGATAGAAAGTATTTCAGCAAATGAAGGGAAGGCGTCGTGATTATGAACATTAGTACAGAAGCCCAACAGATTCCTCTCCCGCCGCAACATACATTAGTTCAAAGCAACATTCTGGCGGGACGGAATGACGGGTGCGGCTGTCGTCGCTTCATGTGGGCAGTGAAGACACTGCCCACGGCAGGCGCCCTGGCTGGTGTCTCACCAGCCAGCGACAATTTGGAATGCAGTCGCAGTTCAGCACAACGTAATATTAAAATGTAATAGATTTGCTTGCAAGCATTTACCTCCGTTTGTAAAATCTTCTCTGCTCTCCTTTATTTCCTTTTTTCTTTGCGGGTTTGTATTCCGGGCCTTGTCCCAGCATTTGGGGCAACGTTGCTTTTTCTACTGTTGTACCAATCAATTTTTCAATAGCATTAAAACTGTTTTGTTCTTTTTCTCCAACCAGCGTAAATGCCATGCCATCAGCTTCGGCTCTTGCCGTGCGTCCAATGCGGTGTACATAATCTTCACCATCTCTCGGAACATCATAATTAATTACCAGGTCAATAGTGTCAATATCAATACCGCGACTTAAAATATCAGTAGCCACCATTATGGTAATACGCCCGCTGGTAAAGCCGTTAACCACATCTTCCCGCTGCGATTGCAGCAAATCACTATGCATCTCTGCCACGGAAAAGCCATCCTGTTTTAAATTGCGCGACAAAGTTTTTACCGTTTGCTTTCTGCTGCAAAAAATTAAAACACTTTTATAAGGCGTTTTTTGAAGCAGGTATTTAATAAGCCTGAATTTTTGTTCTTCATATACAATGAAAGCCCGCTGTACAATTTTTTCAGGCGGTTTAGAAATCGCTATATTAATCTCAACAGGGTCTTTCAATATACTTTTTGCAAGATTTTTTATTTTCGGCGGCATCGTTGCGGAAAACAACAATGTTTGCCTGTGCGATGGAAGTGCGGTAATAATTCTGTTGATATCATCCTGGAATCCCATGTCGAGCATGCGGTCGGCTTCATCCAAAATTAAAAAGCGCAACCCCTTCATTGATACGTAACCCATATTAAGATGTGCTATAAATCTTCCGGGCGTGCAGATGATAATGTCTGCACCCATTTGCAAAGCTTTTTTCTCACCGGTAAAATTCTGACCGTCGCTGCCACCATATATGGCAAGGGAGCTGATATCAGTAAAATAAGTAAGTCCTTCTACATGCTGTGCTATTTGTATGGCAAGTTCGCGTGTGGGCACTATAACGAGCACGCTCACCTGCCCGCTTGAGCCATTCTCCAATAATTGATTAATAACGGGCAACAAAAAAGCGGCTGTTTTGCCTGTGCCTGTTTGCGCAGAAGCGATAATATCTTTACCATTAAGTATAGGCGGAATAACCTGCTGCTGCACAGGTGTAGCAGTTTCGTAATTACTGGCCTCAATACCTTCCATAAGGTTAGGATGAAAATTAAACGTACTGAAATACAATTGGCTATTTGTTTATGTTAGTCTTAAAATTTGTTTTTAAACAGCGTAAAGATATATTTAATTAATGCACGATAGACAAAGCGGCTAATTAAAATGTAATCATCCATTTTTTCAGCATACGCTGAATTGCTATATTTAATACCTGAACATATTTTTACAAGTATTTTTTATGAGACTAATTGCCATCATTATTACCATTTGCGGTATAGGATTATCTGCCTTGCGGGCGCAAAATCAATCAACAGGTGTTTTCAGGATTAACTACGACCCTTCTGCGGAGCCAACGAACTCAATGGCTTATTTTAAACCTTCGGGAAATCTTTTTGTAGGTGATTGTATTCCTTTTTATCACGAAGACACTTTTTACCTGTATTGGTTAATTGATTCCGGGCATCATTCGGCGCTCAATGGATTAGGTGGTCACCAATGGGTATTAAGTACCAGTAAAGATTTAAAAACATGGAAACAATATCCTGTTGTATTGGGCATTGATGAAGAATGGGAGAAATCCATATGCACAGGGTCAGTGATATATCACGATAAAAAATTTTATGCTTTTTATGCTACAAGGAGGATTACGCCATCTGGAGAAATTGCTGAGCAGCTAAGCTATGCCGTTAGTAAGGATGGTATTCACTTTGAAAAACAAGAACCAAATCCTTTTTACACATTTGCGCCGGGCTATAGCAAAAGAAATTTCCGCGACGCGAAAGTATCGGTAGACAGCAGTGGAAATTTTCATCTCTTTGTGTCGAGTGAAACAGAGCCTGCAAAATTTTATGAGAATGGAGCATTGGTTCACTTAGTCTCTTCCGACTTAAAAAACTGGCAGGTTAAAGAACCGGTGATATATGGCGTGGGCGCAGTACCGGAATGTCCCGATTATTTTTACTGGAATGGCTGGTATTATCTTTTATACAGCACACACTCAGAAACCTATTATGTAATGTCCCGTCAGCCATATGGCCCCTGGCAGTACCCGGCTAATCAAACTTTTAAAGAAGCATGGTCTAACGTGGTTAAAACTGCTGCCTTTACCAATAACAGGAGAATAGCGGCAGGCTGGGTTCCTTCGCGAAAAGACAACAAAGATGACGGCAATGAAATATTTGGCGGGCACACCGTACTACGCGAAGTAATACAGCAGAAAGACGGAACACTCGATACTAAGTTTGTGCCTGAAATGATACCGGCTACAGGTGATCCATTAAATATAACTATGCAACCGGCTGAAGGCATTAACCGGCTTAATAAACAAGCTTATGAACTGAAAGGTTTAAGAGGGTTGGTAGCCTGCTATACAAAAGGGGTTCCCAAAAATTGCAGAATAACAATGGAGATTGAACCGAAAGGCAGTTTTGATGAATATGGATTATACCTGCGGGCAAACGAAAATGCAGCACAAGGATATGGCGTTGATTTTTCCGCAAACAGGAAAGAGGTAAAACTGGGAAACACCTCCATTAAAGCAGTAGATGGCTTGAATAAAAACATAACGCTCGACATCATAATGAAAGATGATATTATTGACGTTTGTATAGACAACAGGAGATGTATTGTAAACCGTGTAATAGAACAGAAAGGCGATTATTTATGGTTGTATGCAAAATTCGGAACAACAGTTTTTAAATCAATTGTGGTTGCACCGTTGAAATAAGTAATCAAAGAGCGAATAATCCAGGGAAAATTTCGTACATGCTCTTCGTCTTGCAGTGACTACATAGTAATAGTCAATAAATATTTTCGGCTCAATTTAGCTCTGCCAACACTTTTTTATTCCATATATCCTGTGCTATGCTATCATTACAGTAATATTTTCTGTAAATCATCATTAAGTCAATTCACTCTTTTAATTATGCCTGCAAACAGGTTTATAAAGAAAAGTATCTGCGTCAGCATTATTGCAGCAATAAATAATTGGACAACAAAAATGGTACGCCGAATGTTCGCATACAGCATATCAATATCAGTAAGAGGAGTATATGTTTTGGATTTCCATAATAAAACGGAACTTACTATAACAGCAGTTGCAATAGTAATAACAATATGTAATAAAGTAAGTATCCCAGAAAAAAGAAACTTATAAGTAAACATATACAAAAGCCACAGCAGTAGGAGGAACATCGCGATCGCACGAATCATAAAAACGATATCAAATAGATAGTAGGTGCCTTGAAGATGGATATCGATTTTATTATTGGTACCGGCTAAAGAAACAACAGCAAGCAGTACTGCAAATACTAAAAGCAGGTGATATGGTTTGCGCACTAATAACATAATGGATTTGCAAAGAAACAGAAAAGTTTCAGAAGGCTGAATGCAGAATTGTTTGCCATCTTACTTTTCAAAAGTAACCTAACAATAGTTAGCGCTTCAATATTTTTGTGGCGTTGTCATGGTATACTTTTTTCAATATCGCATCCTTTAATCCAAAGCCATGCAGCGGCCAATGATAGCCTGTTATGTCGTTATAATAAAAATGCTCATCGTTTGTTTGAAGTATGCGAAACGTCATTTCATACATTGTAGTATCAAAACCCATATCTGTTCCATATACCAGCCTGTCCTGGTAACGATCAAAAAAAGATTGCATGTAACGCGGTATCGGCGCGGTTTCAGCGTATCGTGCCGCTATATCGGCATATAGATTTTTATATTGTTGAAAAAGCCTTCCCAGTATTTCAAGATCATATTCGCAGTTAGCATAGTGGCAGGCAATGAAAGTAGTATTAGGATTATGCTTCACTACATTCTCCAAAGTTTGTATCAACTCCGCATGACCGAGCAACCCGGGTTTTGTTTTATCAATCTTCCATGTATAGGCATTCATCAAACCATCGTTGGTTGAATCCATTGGTTCATACATCCACATAGGATCTGCCACATGCACGCTAACAGGCATTTTCAATTCACCGCATTTTTTAAACAGCGGCTGCAGTCGCGGATCATCTACGTGCATACCCGCAGGCACAGGATCTGAATAATCTTCGCCCAACCCTTTATCACCTAATTCTCCTACTCCCCTTGCGCCAATTTTCCAGCAGCGCTCTAATTCTTTTACCGACCGTTCTATTCCTCCGGGCTCATTTATTCCGGTATAATCAAACCCGCACCATAATTCAAACCTGTTGTTGTATTTGGAATATACCTGGTAGAGCGAATCAAATTTTTTACCGGTAGAATATGTGAGCAGCAGCGTTTTTTCAATACCAAACTGATCCATGATCGCAATCCAGCGATCTATGTCCGCCAGCGTGCCATCATAAGGATGCGCATGCATATCAATAACAGGATATTTTGCCTTTGTAATTTTTGTAACAGGAATTTTATAAATAGATTTCGGGCGATAATTTTTCAGCAATATCGTTTCGGGATTTTGCGCCAGCAGGTGATTGGTGAATACAAGAAAGGAAGTAATATATATAATGCATTTTTCAAATAGTATCATGGCGTATGCTTGTTTAAATATAATTCATCTTTGCTGATTTGCACGCGGATTAAACGGATACTATCGTAACACGGATTTTATCTCTTCTTCATAGTTTACGACAGGTATAAAAGATTTCTCGATAATCTTCCCTGCATATTATCTATCGCTTTTGAAATAAGATTGTAAATCGCGTCTGTACTGATTGCCATCTTACCGGCGATTTCCGGGTAACTGAGGTTGGCATAAAATTTCAGGTACACCGCTTCTTTCTGCCGCCGGCTAAGCGCTTCTATAGCTTTAATAATATACTGTTTCTGCCGCTGGTATAATTGATCAGCAATAATTTTCTTTTCTATTGAATGTACAACATCTGCTTCCATATACTGTGCAGCATACGCTACAAAATGCGATCTTGATTTCTTTAACTGCCTGATTATTTTTCGTTGTACCGAACGCAGCAGGTAAGCTTTTACAGAACGGGGTATATTCAACCGCTGCCTGTTTTTCCAGATAGTCATAAACAGGTCGTGAATACAATCCTTCACCATTTCTTTATCGTTGCAAATGCCCAGTGCATTTTGCAGGAGTATATTACAATAACGATGATATAAAAAAGCAAAAGCCTGCTTGTCGCCATTTTTAAAATCCTGCCATAGCTCCCCATCGCTTATATGATTATACAATATTTTATTAGCAGCTATTGATTTCATAACATTTTATTATAAAAAATATCAGGGAACCCAATTCCCATTAAACATCACTCTTGCTATATGGTATGCAGCTTTTATATCCTGCAATGGATTTTCTTTCAGCAAAACAAGGTCAGCTATTTTTCCTTTTTCAATACTGCCCAGTTTATGATCAATCCTGAAATACCTGGCGTTCTCCATTGTAGCGGCTATTATCACCTGCATATTGCTCATGCCGCTTTGCACCTGCAATTCCATCTCTCTTTGAAATGCCCAGCCTAATTCCGCATATTCAATATTGGAATGAGAACCGAGCACTATCTTAACGCCAGCCTTTTTAAGTTTACCTGTAAAAGCTTTCATATTATTGAAGGCAATAAGCTTTGTACTATCCACATTATTTTTTTCAGGCTGGTATTCGAAAGCGCCAAGTGTCGGACTCACAAAAGTTCCTTTCCGAACCAGATATCCTGCTACACTATCGGCCATTTTGCTGTTAATATTTATCCGGCTCCATACATCGTACCTGCCCTGCTTCCTGGCATTGTTATCTGCCCAAACCATTTGCCTGTATTTTTCGCCTTCCCTTTTTGATTGCAGCGACAAGCCAAATGATGTAATGTGCTCCACTCCATCCAGTCCGCATTCAATGGCTTCCATCGCTTCGGTAATTTCCAGATGCGCGGTAACGGGTATGCCATGCTTATGCGCCGCTGTGCAAACATTATGTATAAGCGCGGGCGAAAGCCTGAAATATACTTTAATTACACTGGCGCCCTGGTTGATCTGCCGTTCAACTACATTTACGGCTTCCAGTGAGTCTCTTACTATATAAGCGTCATAGGGATAAGCAGGGTTGGGCGCATCAAGGTGTGGACCAGCAAGAAATAATCTCGGTATCATTTTTCCCGACGCTCGTTCTCCATCGTACGCTTCCATCCATGCGCCGGGGTCGCGAACAGATGTTACCCCATGCTGTAAGAACAAAGCAGGTAACCCATGCATATTATCTAAATGAAAATGCGAATCAATAAAGCCCGGAAGTATATACATTCCCTGCGCGTCTATCCTTTCCGCATCGTTTGGTATATCTATTTTACCTGCACTGCCTGCTGCTTCAATAGTGTTTCCATTGATGAGTACTATACCATTGGCAATCGGTTCTCCGCCATTTCCATCAATAATAGTAGCGCCCACAATAGCTATATGTTTTTTGCCTGCAGTAATTTCTCCGGCATTCACTTCTTTAATATCACGTACAATATTTTTTTCAGCGGTGCTTGTAGCGGTTGTTTTGCAGGAAACGACACTCATCATAACAAACAACATACATGGAGAGAAATACAACGCATATTCTTTTAGTATACTCATCGTTAGATTGATTGTTCCTGATTTCTTTTAGCACACGGATTAAACGGATACTATCGTAACGCGGATTTGATCCGCGTTGCATGCATCTGTGTTCATCCGCGTTCTATGCTTTGGCACACGGATTAAAAGGATACTATAGTAACACGGATTTGATCCGTGTTGCATGCATCTGTGTTTAT
>JADLCD010000181.1 GCA_020847395.1 Chitinophagaceae bacterium | reverse complement strand
TGTGGAAGATAAAAAATTGGTTTGGCCTGTCTTGTTCTCAAATTCATTAAAATTAAGCGGCCGGTTATCCAAAGCCGATGGCAAACGAAAACCATAATCAACTAAAATTAATTTTCGGCTTCGGTCACCACCATACATGCCACTCACCTGTGGTACAGTTTGATGGCTTTCATCAATCACACAAATAAAATCTTTTGGAAAATAATCAAGCAAACAGAAGGGCCTGGTGCCGGGTGTTCTGCGATCAAAAAACCTGGAATAATTTTCAATGCCATTGCAATAACCTAATTCACGAATCATTTCCAAATCGTATTGCACTCTTTCACTTAGCCGCTGTGCTTCTATAAATTTACCAACACTTTTAAAATATTCTACCTGTGCCGCGGTTTCATCCTGTATTTCATAAATTACCTGTTGCAAAATGTCTTTGGGTGCCAGGTAAAGGTTGGCGGGAAAAATCGCCGCATTATCAACAAGGCTAATTCTCTTGCTGCTGCTGAGTTCCAGTGTTTCAATGGTTTCAATTTCATCACCAAAGAAGGTAATGCGGTATCCATAATCTACATAGGGTAGGTTAATATCCACCGTATCGCCTTTTACCCTGAAGGTACCTCTTGTAAAATCTCCCTGGCTTCTTTGATACAAACTATTTACCAGTGAATGTAAAAATCCCTGTCTTGAAATCACCTGCCCTTTTTGAATTCTTACAATACCATTTTCAAACTCGGTAGGATTACCCATACCATAAATACAGCTAACACTTGCCACTACAATAATATCTCTTCTGCCACTCAGCAGTTGAGCTGTTGCCTGCAGCCTGAGTTTATCCAGCTCTTCGTTAATGCTTAAATCTTTTTCGATGTAGGTATTACTAACGGGAATGTATGCCTCAGGTTGGTAGTAATCATAATAACTAACAAAATAACCAACCGCATTATCAGGAAAAAACTGTTTAAACTCTCCATACAACTGCGCCACCAGTGTTTTATTATGCGTAAGTACCAGCGTGGGCCGCTGCACATTTTGAATTACATTGGCAATGGTAAATGTTTTACCGCTGCCGGTTACACCCAGCAGGGTTTGATATCTTTCACCTTCCAAAATACCTTCAGTAATTTTTGAAATAGCATCCGGTTGGTCTCCGGCTGGTGAATAATTTGACTGTAGCTGAAATGGCATAGGGGTATTACTTTTAGTGCAAATTAGTTGAATTATTGCGATAGCGTTTACAGCTTTTTTACTGAACAATACATTGAAAATATATTTGCAATAGTTCCAACCGCTAACTTTAATAAAAAATTTATGAAGCCATTAGTCACCATTGAATATTGCCCCAAATGCCACTGGCTGCTTAGAGCTGCATATATGGCGCAGGAACTGCTTACCACATTTGAACAGGATCTAAAAGGCGTTACACTTCTACCAAGTGAAACCAGCGGCGAATTCAATATCAGTATTGATGGAAATATAATTTTTGACCGCAAAACTTATGGCGGTTTTCCTGAAATAAAGGAATTAAAACAAAAAGTAAGGGATATGGTTTGCCCGGGAAAAAGCCTTGGGCATTCAGACACGAAAACACATCACACTAACGGGGAGAACTAAGCAATCACCTGCGATTTTTTTACTTTCACAAAGTCTGCCTTGGCTGATTCACATACAGAGCAAACATAAGTGGAAGGCAACTCTTCAAACGCAGTGCCCGCCATCACGCCATCATCAGGCTCTCCTACTGCAGGGTCATAAATTGTTTTACACTTAGTACACTGCCAAACATATCGTTCGGGCGCATCATCAAACAAAAGATTATACAAATCGTTTGCCGAATCTTTCTTTAACAGACTTTCCCGGTAACGGTAATATTTTAAAACGCTTCTGCGAAGCTGTTCCGGCAATACAAATTTAAAATTATCGCTGCTAAACACTTCCTCTGTTCTTTCATTCGGATTAAAGTTTTTGGCATTTAAAATATCATATACTTTAAACAGTTTGATTCCTAAAAAATCAATCATATACCTTCTTCTAACCAAAATGCTGCTGAATATTTCACTCTTGCTTCTTGTTTTGATGCCAATGCAAATGCCAAAGGTTCGCATATCATCAATGCTCAGGTGTTTTACCAAAAAGTTCTTCAGTTCAAGCGCTTCTACTGAGTTATCTTCTACCTGGAAGTTTAGTTCATTGGCAGCATGGCGCATGTTGATCTGGAATTTTTCCAATAGCAGGTTCCATGCGGCCTTATCTTTTTCTTCAATCCCTTTTATCATGATGGTTTTCCAGGCAGTGCAGCATAACTGGCTCAAACCAGACTCAATACAAAGCTGGCTTACGGCTATTAAAAAATCAACGTTAAAAAATTCATCCCTTCGATAAATGCCCAGCCAGTATTTATCTCCATAGCGATTCAGCCCTTCATAGTAAGGCAAATTAAAAGGAGGTAATTCGGCTTTTTTATCCGCAGGCTTCAGTTTAGCATTATGGAGTGAAAGGCCGGTAAATAATTGATCGCCGTTTGCTTCAGTGTTATCAATATAGGAAGCTGCATTTGATATTATCGCCTGCTCAATAGCCTTGGTTACCGTAGAAATATGGCTGCTGTGGCATAGCTGGCTCCACTCATAAATGGTATTGGTTTTAGGAAACCTGATAATAAGGTGCCAGTATTGAGGATCTGCTGATGCCGCCACCCAGTTAATATTTCCAGTAAGCATGGGCGTAAAACTCTGGTCACTATCGCAGATATTTACTTTTAAGGTGGGCTTGTAATCAATTGCGTTTAAAATTTCCTTGTAAACACCTTCGGTTAACCAGGTATCTCTTATAAAAATATCTTCTGCAGGAAATGAACTGATTAAGTTGGGATGCCTGGGCGTATTAACGCCATATTCTATATTTAGCTGCTCAAGTTGATCGGTAAAAACGGGCAGGTTAAAATCTTCCATATC
>JADLCD010000180.1 GCA_020847395.1 Chitinophagaceae bacterium | reverse complement strand
ACTTGCCCTGAATTGGAATTGTTTAGTTTTATAAGAAAGATCAAGTTGAGGTACCAGTTCGGCATTTATTTTTTGAAAGAACACCCATTGCAACGAAGGTCTTACAAAAAAGTTAGCTCCTAATTTTTGTGAAAGTGAAATAAAAGGTGAAGCCCAGAAAAGTGAATGATTTCCGCGGTCGTTTGAGCGAATGATTTTTTGCTGGTAATTAATGCCTGTTACCAATGATGTGCTCACCGATACCTGTTTTTGATATTGTACCAGCACCTGCAGCAACTCAGACTTATTTAAATTAGGTGCCGATGCTGGTGCAAACCTGTATTTGTCATTTACTTTTTTAAATCCTGCATCAACAATAAAACTTTGCTTTTGTGTTTGGTATGCCAGCCTTACCTGGTGCCACCAAGAAGATACTTTTTCTGTAGCCGTATCAAATGAATATGTTGTATAAAAGTTCTGCGCGGCAAAATCACGGTTATCATATGCAATCCGATGAGCGATACTCCAGTTAGCATTGAAATGATAATTAGCGGAGAAAGAGGCTGTAGTATTATGGAAGTATCCGCGAATACCACGCTGTTGAAAACCATCCGAATTATTGGTAATAACACCACCGCTTATACTCAGCTTTTTCCTGGCCATAAAAAAGCCTGCGTCAGCGCTTAAAAAGCCATATTCACCTACTGCAATTCCTGCATTAACGTTTATATCTTCCTGGTTTTCTTTGGTAGCAAAGCTTTTAGTAATCACATTAATTACGCCACCAACTGCATCAGCTCCATATATGGCGGAAGAAGCGCCTTTTAAAATTTCTATTCTTTCTATCTCGGCAGGAGCAATAGGGATATAACTACTAAAATGTCCTGTATTAGGATCATTAAGACGCATACCATCTAATATAACCAATACCTGCTGGTATGTACCGCCGCGTAATACGATATCACTTTGAGAACCCATTGGGCCGCGTGCCTGTATTTCAACGCCGGGAATATAACGCAGCAATTCATCTAACGAGTGTACCGGCAGGTTTTTAAATTTCTCTCCTTTTATGATAGTAATGTTTCTTCCTGTTTCAGATGATCTTTTCTGGCTTAGTGTAGCCGTTACTGTGATTGGATCTAACTCTATATCCTGGGCAGAACTGATGTAGCCCGACAGCAACAAAAGAAAAGAAAAAAAGTATTTCATAACAGTTGTAATGGCGGCAAAAGTAGGGAACTTAAAATAAATGATCATCCTATACCTAAAGCCTTAATAATCCTACTACTTCTTTTAAATAAAAATTCCAATCCCGTAATGCGCCCGCCGATGGAATAAGGTAATCGTCAATGGCATATTTTTCAAATGGCGTTACACTATAAGCACAAGGATAAGGTTTGATATTCAGTCCTGCCTTTGAGAAGGTTTTTTCAGACCGCGGCATATGCAAGGCAGATGTAATGAGCAGGTATGGACCAACCCATCCCAATGAATCAATAATTTTTTTTGCGTTGACAGCATTTTCAACAGTGTTGCGTGAATTTCTATCTACAAAAATATCTGTAGCTGGTATACCAATTTGTATAAACTGATTTTGCGCAAAATCAGCTTCCCTAAAGTCATTCTTGTTTATAATGGAAGCATCTCCTGCCGCTATAATAATTTTTTTTATATGCCCTTGCTTATATAACAAAGCAGTTTGCAAAAATCTATCCGCACTATTATTAAAATAGGTTTTATGGTCTGATTTATTCATACCTGCAAAGCCACCTAATACAATACCGGCATTATATACTTCGCCTTTTTGCATATTGTATTTTTCGGGCTGATATGCCAGTATCAATTTTTTAATAATATAGGGATTGCTAAAAAAGAAAAGCATAATTAACGCTGTAGCAAAACATTTTTTCTTTCTTGTTTCCGCTTTAGTGAATAAGCCCCATAAAAAAATGATAATAATCCACAACAGCGGATTTAGCAGTATAGTTATAAATTTTGAAAGAATATACATGGCCCGGTAAAGATAAGAAGCCAATCTCACCTCACACTCCTAACCCCTCTACTTTAAATAAAGCAGCAGAGATAGCGCATTTTCAAATTCATTCCCATGTTATCTCCACGGTTTAAAATTCACTGGTTTTATCTCCTTTGACCCGGATGTATATATATAAAAACCTTCCCCGGTTTTCAAACCCCATTTTCCTGATGTTACCATATTCACCAATAAGGGGCATGGTGCATATTTAGGATTTCCAAAACCATCGTACAGCACTTTCATAATATTTAAACAAACATCTAATCCTATAAAATCAGCCAACTGCAACGGGCCCATTGGGTGCGCCATTCCCAGCTTCATTATCATATCTATTTCTTCCACACCGGCAACACCTTCATATAAGCTATAGATAGCTTCATTTATCATGGGCATCAAAATACGGTTAGCAACAAAACCCGGGTAATCATTTACTACACATGAAATTTTTTCTAATTGTTTACTTAAAGCCACTATTGCCTGAGTTACTTCTGCAGAAGTTCTGTAGCCATTAATAACCTCTACCAGTTTCATCACCGGCACAGGATTCATAAAATGCATGCCTATAACTTTATCGGGCCTTTTGGTAGCTGCGGCAATTGCGGTTATTGAAATGGATGAAGTATTGGTTGCAAGAATGGCATGTGGTGGGGTAATCTCATCCAACTGTTTAAATATCTGCAATTTTATTTCCTTATGCTCAGTAGCAGCTTCTATAACGAGATCAGCATTTTTTACAGACGCTGAAAATTCAGTTGAAGTGGAAAGATTGGAAAAAATATTTTGCTTTACCACCTCAGTTATAACACCCTTTGCCAATTGTCTTTCAGCATTCTTTGTAATAGTTTGTAATGCTTTTGCCAGGGTCGCCTCATTAATATCTGTAAGTATTACTGTAAAACCATTTTGTGCAAATACATGTGCAATGCCATTGCCCATAGTACCCGCACCTATTACAGTTATATTTTTTATTTTATTCATGTTTTAAAGATAGAAGTATAAAATAGAAATTACCATAAAAAGAGCAGTATGCGTTTTGAAATATACTCAAAGAGTATCTTCACTAAATTAATCAACTGGCTGAAATAAGCCGGGCTAATACCCTGCCCATCCTAATACACTACTTTTTGTATATCTTTTTGAAACCGGCAAAGATTTTTTCTCGTTTCTCTTACCACATTAATATCTCTTTTTTCCGGAGGTAAAAAGGGCGCCATTTACCAGGAAAAGCCCCCATTCCTATGTTGCAACCGTTTGCACAACATTGATCATTTTCCTGATATGAGATAATGCTTCCTCCATTAAAGCGAATTTAGCATGTATTTTTACGATTAATGCCGCGTTTGTTTTAACTTTAAACTTCTCTTTCGCATTAAAGTGAAACCCTGTTAACACACTTAAAGGAAGTGACCACAAAAGCTATATGAAAAAAATATACATCGTTGGGTTGGTATGTTTATTGGGAGCAGCCGCCGTGTATATCTTCAGGTACGCATTACCGAAAGGTTCGGCCGGACAATCTTCGTCTGGTATGATCAGCTACAATTTCCAAATACGCCCTATTCTCTCTGATAAATGTTTTGCCTGCCACGGACCAGATGCTAATAAAAGAGAAGCCAGCCTCAGGCTCGATAATGCAGAAGATGCATACAAAGCATTAAAAGATAATCCACAGGCACACGTACTTGTACCTGGCAAGCCAGACTTATCTGAATTATTTCTTCGGGTGAGCGCCACCGATACTTCTGTTATAATGCCGCCGGCATCAAGCCATTTGCCTGCATTAACAGCCGCCGAAGTGAATATTATTAAGGAGTGGATTAAACAGGGCGCTAAGTACGAACGGCACTGGGCTTTTGTTGCACCGGTAAAAGCGCCGCGGCCAACAGTGGAACATGAAGAGTGGGCAAAAAATGATATTGATTTTTTTGTGCTGAAGAAAATGGAAGAAAAAGGTTTATCGCCTAATGCAGAGGTTGATAAAGAAAGATTGCTTCGCCGCATATCATTTGATATTACAGGCCTCCCTCCTACGCCGGGATTGATTGATAGTTTTGTACATGATACTGACCCCAACGCCTATGAAAAAATGATTGACGCTTTAATGGAACGTCCAACATATGGCGAGCGTATGGCTATTCCCTGGTTAGATGTGGCGCGCTATGCTGATTCGCACGGGTACCAGGATGATAATTACCGCAGCCAATGGCCCTGGAGAGACTGGGTTATATATGCTTTCAACAAAAATCTTTCTTACGATAAATTTATTACCTGGCAGTTAGCGGGTGACCTGTTGCCTAATCCTACCAAAGAGCAAATTCTTGCCACGGGCTTTAACCGCAATCATAAAATAACGGAAGAGGGCGGCGTAATTGATGAAGAATACCGGGTATCGTATGTGGTTGACAGAACCAATACTTTTGGCACTGCCATGCTTGGCATAACAATTGGCTGCGCTCAGTGCCACGACCATAAATATGATCCGATTTCACAAAAAAATTTCTACCAGTTATCTGCTTTTTTTAACAGTATTAAGGAGGTAGGCATAGAATCAACCGTAGGCGGACATGAAACCTTTGCAAAAAATCCGAGAATGGATGTAACGCAGGAAGATTTAAATAGTGTTTTGAGTTTTTTAAACCGCAGCGATACTGCCGGTTTACAGGTTTCTGTAATGAAAGATTTGGATACCGCCCGTCAAACCTATGTGCTTAGTCGCGGTGTATACGATCAGAAAGCAGAAGAAGTTTTTGTTGGAACACCTGAATCCATCATGAAGTTTGCAGATACGCTGCCCAAAAACAGGTTGGGTTTGGCAGAATGGTTATTCGATCCGCGAAATCCTTTAACAGCAAGAGTTTTTATAAACCGCATATGGCAGGATGTATTTGGTGTAGGCATTGTAAAGTCTGCCGGCGATTTTGGTATGCAGGGCGATTTACCAACCAATCCTGAGTTGCTTGACTGGCTTGCGGTAGATTTCAGGGAAAATGGCTGGGATATAAAAAGATTGATGAAGCAGATATATATGTCTGCCACTTATCGCCAATCCTCTGCCATCAGCCCGGAAAAACTGAAAGCTGATCCGCAGAATATATATTTATCCTAT
Organism: Chitinophagaceae bacterium; assembly: GCA_020847395.1. Lineage (GTDB taxonomy): Bacteria > Bacteroidota > Bacteroidia > Chitinophagales > Chitinophagaceae > Agriterribacter. The sequence continues at coordinate 17,157 of JADLCD010000180.1, read as the reverse complement.
GCCCCACGGGTACGTATAAACGCAGAAATGGTTCGCGACCTTGTGTTATCGAGCAGCGGCTTATTAAATACTACCATTGGCGGGCCAAGTGTTAAACCATACCAGCCACCGGGGTTATGGGAACTGGCTACATCAGGCAGAGGGTTACTCGCTACCTACAAACAGGATCATGGCAATTATTTATACAGAAGAGGGATGTATACGTTTATTAAACGAACTGTTCCTCCACCGTCTATGATGATTTTTGATGCAAGCAACCGCGATCAATGCGAAATAAAACGCTCAAGAACCAACACACCCTTGCAGGCATTGATTATGATGAACGACCCCACCGTGCTGGAAGCAACAAAAGCACTGGCAGATGTATTGATACAACAAAAACAAACTGCAGAAGCATCGGTAACCAACGCGTTTATGCGTATCATCAACAGGCGTCCGCAAAAAGCTGAGCTTGACTTGTTGCTGAATTATCTTAAAGATCAGGAAGCATATTTTAAATCACATGCGGCAGATATTGATAAAATATTGAAGCCGGGTGAATATATATTGACATCTAATCCTTCGCCTGAACTGGCTGCAATGATGCAAACCATACAGGTAATGTATAATATGGATGAAGCCATCACAAAAACATAGTGATATGGAAAAAGAAATTCTGGAACATGGGTTGAATATCAACAGGCGCAAGTTTTTATCGCGCCTGAGTATAGGATTGGGCAGCGCGGCTTTAGGCTCGCTCCTGATTCCCGGCTTGTTTGATGGCAGCACTGCGGAAGAAGAAGCAGGATTTATTCCCGGCATACCGCATTTTGCGCCAAAGGCAAAAAGAGTAATTTATTTATTTCAGAATGGCGCGCCTTCCCAGCTCGAAACATTTGACTATAAGCCAACGCTTATAAAAATGATGGGGCAGGATTTGCCTGAGTCCGTACGCCAGGGGCAACGCCTCACGGGTATGACATCTTCACAAAAATCTTTTCCGCTTGTTGGTTCATTCTATAAATTTAATCAATACGGGCAATCAGGAGCGTGGGTAAGCGAAGCTTTTCCGCATATGTCAAAAATTGTGGATGATATTTGTATTATTCATTCGCTGCATACAGAAGCCATCAACCATGATCCTGCCTTAACTTTTTTTCAAACCGGCGCGCAGCAGGGCAACCGCCCGAGTATGGGTTCGTGGGTGAGCTATGGTTTGGGAACAGAAAATAAAAACCTGCCGGCATTTTGCGTATTGCTATCCCGCGGAAAAGGAAACGGGCAGGGCGTATACTCTAAGCTCTGGTCAAACGGGTTTTTAGATTCCATTCACCAGGGCGTGCAATTCAGCAGTGGTGAAAACCCTATATTATACCTCCAGGATCCTGATGGCATGGATCGTGCAAACCGCCGTAAAATGCTGGATAAAGTGGCTGCATTGAATGAAATGCAGTTAAAAGAATTTGGCGATCCTGAAATAGCAACAAGAATACAGCAATATGAAATGGCATACCGCATGCAAACTGCTGTGCCTGAAATTATGGATGTATCCAAAGAATCTGATGATATTGTAAAACTATATGGCCCTGAATGTCTGGTACCCGGCACTTATGCTGCCAATTGTTTGCTGGCGCGTAAATTATCTGAAAATGGTGTGCGGTTCATTCAACTGTATCACCAGGGTTGGGATCAGCATGGCAACCTGCCGAATGAAATGCGCGGGCAGGCAAAAGATGTTGACCAGCCATCTGCAGCGCTTATTACCGATTTAAAGCAAAGAGGTTTGCTGGATGAAACGCTGGTGATATGGGGTGGAGAATTTGGAAGAACAAATTATTGCCAGGGTAAGATGAGTGTTGATAATTATGGACGCGATCATCACCCACGCTGCTTTACGGTGTGGATGGCAGGCGGCGGTATAAAACCAGGAATGGTATATGGAGAAACTGATGAGTTTGGATATAATATTGTAAAGAACCCGATGCATATAAACGATTTTCATGCAACGATACTCAACCAGTTAGGTTTCGATCACGAACGCCTAACGTATCGTTTCCAGGGAAGACGTTACAGGCTTACAGATGTATCGGGACATGTGGTGAGGGATATTATTGCTTAGCATTTCACGCAAAGAAGCAGCGACGCAAAGGAACAACACACCCTTCGTTGCACCGCCGCGAGAAAAAATCAACCTATGTGCATCTATATTCCTTATGTTTCTATGTGTTGAAAAAATAATTCTAAAGAACAATTATGAAAAGAAGAGATTTTATTCAGAAAACCGGTTTAGCCACGGCCTCATTTGCTATTGCCAAAGATATGTTTGCCGGAAAAAACGATCCTGTATATGGACACAATAACATGCGTTTTAAAATGAACGCAACATGGGGAGCGCTCAATCCCGCTCAATACCCGGTAAATGATTGTCATGAAATGGTGCAGGACAGAAAAGGAAGAATTATTCTTCTCACCAACGAAACAAAAAACAATATTCTCATTTACGATAAAAAAGGAAAGCTGTTAGAAAACTGGGGACATGAATTTCCCGGCGCTCACGGACTTACCTTGCAACGGGCAGGTAAAGAAGAATATTTTTTTATTACTGATACCAACAAACACCAGGTTTACAAAACCACGCTTGATGGTAAAATATTATTAACGATAGATTATCCCGCAGAAACAGGTGTATACGAAAAGAAAGAAGCTTTTGTACCCACTGAAACAACAGTATTAGAAAATGGAGATTTCTATATTGCTGATGGATACGGTTCGCAATACATCATGCATTATGATGAAAACGGAAAGCTGAAACATTTTTTTGGCGGCAAAGGCGACAAGCTGGAAAACCTGGACAATGCACATGGCATTACTGTTGACAGGCGGCAAAAAGAACATACCCTGCTCATTACCGACAGAACAAAAAATTGTTTTAAACGTTTTTCAATGGATGGAAAATTGATTGAAGTAATTGAGTTACCCGGTGCATGCGTGTGCCGCCCTGTTATTCATAAAGATCATTTATATGCCGCAGTATTGCGCTCACCCAACCTGCAGGCAGAGAAAACAGGCTTCGTAACTATTCTCGATAAGAATAATAAAGTAGTTTCAAACATTGGAGGTACTGAACCCATTTATACTGATGGCAAGCTGCAACCTATGGCGCAGGCAGAAAAAATCTTTGTTCATCCGCATGATGTATGCGTAGATGATGATGGCAATTTATATGTAGCGCAGTGGGCATCCGGCAAAGTATATCCATATAAATTCACAAAGGTATAATGCAAAAAATCACAAAGGTCGGAGCAGGCACATTGTTCGGCAGCATGGTGTTTTTATTTTTCCTGGTGGTATTTCAAAATATAATGGAAATACCAGCATGGCTGGCCGTTGCGGGAAGAATGCATCCTATGTTTTTGCATTTCCCGATCGTATTATTATTGCTTTCTTTTTTTACCGTATGGATACCGAATGGAAAAAGTGCAGCCGATCAGTGGTTGAATTTGCTCAGGCTTTCCGCCGCATTATCAGCGTCCATTACCGCTATAATGGGCATGCTGTTATCTTTTGAAGATGGAAGGTCAGGCGAAACATTAGAGCTGCACAAATGGGGCGGCGTGATCGTTGCGGTTTTAGGATATCTTTTTTATGCTTATTCTCCACAACTCTCCAGGTATATCTTGTTTACAAGATCATTTACTGTTATTGCAACTGCAGCCATTATTTTTACAGGACATTGGGGCGCCGATCTTACACACGGAAGTGATTACGTGCTTGCACCAATCAATGGTAATCAACAGCACATTGTACCACCCGACCAGGCAATTATTTTTGCCGATGTGATACAACCCATACTGGAAAAAAAATGCGCAGGCTGTCATGGTGAATCAAGCACCAAAGGCAAGCTGAAATTATCTGACCTCAAAAGTGTTTTAGCAGGCGGAAAAAGCGGGGCGTTGTTTATACCGGGCAATCCTGATACCAGCCTGCTCATTCATCGTATACATCTTCCTTTGGAAGATAAAAAGCGCATGCCGCCCGCATCAAAGCCGCAGCTTACGGAAACAGAAGCAGCAGTACTATATGACTGGATAAAATCAGGCGCTGCTGCAGAAGTAAAATTGTTCAGCCTGCCTGCAACAGATTCGTTCAGGATTTTAGCAACAGCCTATCTTACGCCCGGAGGAGAAAATACCGCTGCTGCTGAGCCTGTATATAGTTTTGAAGCCGCTGATGAAAAGAAAATTATCGCCGTAAATAATAACTACCGCGTGGTTGTTCCGCTGGGGAAAAACTCTCCGGCATTGGTTGCTAATGTATATGGTAGAAATGTATACACATCAAAATCGCTGGAAGAGCTGTTGCCGCTGAAAGAACAAATAGTGGAGTTAAATCTTGCGCGTATGCCGGTGAAGGATGATGATATGAAAGTAATTCAACAAATGCCGAACCTGCGAAGACTTAATCTTAATTATACAGACATCACAGATAATGGTATTGCGTTATTAAGCAATGTAAAAAGCCTGCGTGAGGTGGCGCTTTCAGGTACAGCAACAACTGCCAATGCCTTAGAAAAAATTTTACCGCTGCCTGATCTTTCATCTATATATATCTGGGATACAAAAATTGACAGTACCGCGTTACAAAGGCTCAGAACAAAATTTCCCAAACTGGTAATTGAGAGTGGTTTTGTAGATAATGGTGCTGAAATAATGGCATTGAGCGCCCCTGTTATAAAACCTGCCGCAGGCATTTTTGAAAAAGATATACAGGCGGAGATAAAGCACCCGTTTAAAGGTGTGGAAATAAGATATACTACAGATGGCTCGGAGCCGGATAGCGTTAACAGCCCGGTATATGCAGCGCCATTTGCTATCACCAAAAATACTGTCGTAAAGGCAAGAGCATTTAAACCGGGATGGTATGGTAGCAACGCTGCACAATCTTCGTTTATACACAGGAGTATGAAACCCGATTCTGTTATACTGATTACGCCAACCGATGCGAAGTATAAACCCACATCGGAGAAAGCATTAACGGATGGAGAGATCGGTAGCTTTGATAATGTTGCCAATGGTGACTGGTATGGTTACCAGAAAGATGATGCGGAATATTATATGCTTTTTAATAAACCTGCCGCGGTTAAATCTGTTACAGTGATTGCGGCAAAAAATATCGGTCGTTATTTATTTCCTCCTGAAGTAGTGGAAGTTTGGGGCGGAGCCGATCAAAAAAACCTGAAGCTGCTTGGTACTATAGAACCCAAGCCTGCGCAAAAAGGAGAACTTTCTGAGCACCTGCAACTACAGGTTGCCTTTCCATCAACAGAAGTACAATGCTTAAAAATTATTGCCAAACATCTTCGCACTATTCCCGCATGGCACGGCGGCAAAGGGCAAGCGGGCTGGATATTTGTGAGTGAGGTAGTATTGGATTAAGCAAGAAAAAGCAATGGGGCATTGGAGATTAGATACATAATTTCTATCGATATAGCTTCAAAGTTCATCAAACATCTTTTATATTTCTGCAACGCCAATAGCAATAGCCAGCAACGGTAGCATTCCCTTTTGCAAAAAAGCTTTTCGCAATAATTGTATTGCCTTCCCTTTTTGATTCAAAACTGTTTTGGCAGAGATATTAAGCTGTGTTGCAGCTTGCCCTGTAGTGAGTCGTTGAAAAAATAAAAGTTTAAAAACTGCGCTGCATTGTGTTGGCAGGTTTTCTATTTCCCGGTAAAGTGTTGCCAGCACTTCCGCATTTACAATATCCATATCATCAGCAACCATGGCATGTGCAGTTAAATATTCTATTTCATTGTGCAAATATTCATGTCTCTTTTGCTTTCGTAAAAAATCTATGCAGGCGTTCCGGGTGGCAGTATATAAAAAAGCTTTAATGTCCTTAATTTGATAAAAATCTTTTCGCTTATGCAGCAGTTTTACAAAAGCATCTACCACTATATCTTCCGCTTCCTGGTTGTTGTGCAGTATGCCTTGGGCATAATAACATAACGAGCGGTAAAAACTGTTGTATATATACCGGGTAGCTCCCTCATCTTTCCTGTGGAATAATTCAATAATATTATTACTGTTTAAATCAGGGTTCATTTAGCAGACTATGCGATATAGTAGTTTTCAGCTCAATGTTAAATAAATCAGCTAACCCGGCATAATATTTTTTATAATTATGTTTGGCAAATATGAATAAGACTAAACTGCAGTTAATTGCCTCACACCATCCTTCTCTCTGCCTACCGGCAGACAGTTCGCAGAGAGGGAGCAGAGTCCACTACAGCAAAGGAGTTTTAATCCGCCAGGGCTGTATCAGCTTTGTATTTCCGGAATGCACCCACCTTTGCCGTCTCATTAATATCTAAGTTTCATTAATTTTATTAGTACAATTGTTCTGGCAAATTTATGGCATCCTCAAAAAATATACGCAAACCTAAAACTATCGGGGAGTATATCGCCGGATATCCGGAAGCAATACAAGATAAACTCTAAATGGAATATGACAACTTTTAAAAGAACAGATTCCGGCGATACTGATTTTCAAAACCTGGTTGCATTGCTGGATAAAGATCTTGCAATAAGAGATGGAACTGAGCACGCATTTTATAACCAGTTTAATAAAATTGATATGATCAGGAATGCCATAGTTTGTTATGCAGATGGAAAACCCGTTGGTTGTGGCGCATTTAAGAGGTATGACGACTCATCTGTTGAAATAAAAAGAATGTATGTATTACCGGAATACCGTGGAAAATCTGTTGGGCTATCTGTTGTAAATGAACTTGAGCAATGGGCTAAGGAATTGCATTACGCAACATGTATTCTTGAAACAGGTAAGCGGCAGCCGGAAGCAATCCGCTTATATCAAAAAGCGGGATATATTCAGATAGAAAACTTCGGGCAGTATAAAAACGTGGAAAACAGTGTGTGCATGAAAAAAATATTGCCGGCTTAAACAGTTTAAAGATATCCGCAACTACATGGAAAGAATTTATATAGAAGACCAGGATTTTGGCAGCAAAAACATACCTGATTTTAAAACTGGCTATATTACTTACGATAATTGCAGTTTTACTGATCTGGATTTATCGGGCAGCAATCTTTGTGATATCTATTTTATGGATTGCAAATTCAATAGTTGTAATATCAGCAATGCAAAACTTCAAAAAACGGCCCTGAGGAATATCAGTTTTAAAAATTGCAAAATGATGGGGTTGCTTTTTGATGATTGCGATGAGTTTCTTTTTGAAGCAGGTTTTGAAAATTGTATATTAAATTTTTCTTCTTTTGCCAAACGAAAAATGAAAAACACCCGGTTTATAAACTGCATGCTGACTGAAGTAAATTTTTCGATGGCAGATCTTACCAATGCGTTTTTTGACAAATGCGACTTGTCGGGCGCTATATTCGAGCATACTACTCTTGAAAAGGCTGACTTTAGAACAGCATATAATTATTCCATTAATGTTGAAATAAACAAACTTAAAAACGCCAGGTTTTCCTTACAGGGAGTTACCGGATTACTTGAAAAATATAATATCATTATAGAAGTATAGCATGCGGTATATAATATTTACCATCATGTTATTGCATTTTTTATTGCTTACAAGCTGTGAAGGATATAAGTGCGCGGAAGGAGTTATTGTAGATAAAGTAACCAACCGGAATTTTCAAAGCCAGGATTTAAAACCCTCGTAAAACGTAATGAAGAAGGCAGCGGCACAGTTTATATGGAAAGATGACCTGTTTTTTGCCGTACTTTTTCGCATCTTGTAGTATATCCATTACAAAACAATAATAACAGGTACTATTTTTCAGAATGAAACAGCATTGTTTCTTTGTGCCGCTCATTTGATAGACACTACCCCCGATCTCTAATCCCAAACCCAAGGAAGTATAATCGTTATTGTATTTTAATAAAGAAACAGCAAAAACCCCTGAACTTCTTTTTAACCCTAAACCCTTTTGCTGTTTCTTATTTTACTTCTTCCTCACCAACCTCTATACCCATCTTATTACTTACCCCCCTTCTCTCCTCCACCTTATACTTTACACCATATACCTTTTTCTTCTACCTTTGGGCAAACACACATATATGTCAATCACCACGGCGGCAGAGCTGGAAGGCATGAAAAAAATAAGCGAAGTTGTTGCAACTACACTTAAAGCAATGAGGGAACATGCACAACCCGGCATGAGTACGCTGGAGCTTGATGAATTTGGCGGCAGGCTTCTTCAGCAACATAGCGCAAAGTCAGCGCCAAAATCTACTTACAATTTCCCGGGATTCACAGGTATAAGTATTAACAATGAAATAGCGCATGGCGTACCTTCTGCCGAAAAAATTTTAAAAGAAGGCGATCTTATTAATATTGATGTATCAGCGGAATTGGATGGCTTCTGGTCTGATAATGGCGGTTCATTCATTATTGGAAATAATATATACGGATTTCAAAAACTGGTTAATACCTCTACACATATTTTACAATCTGCCATCAATAGAATTAAAGGTGGCATTCGTATTTCGGAAATTGGATTATACATCGAAACACAGGCAAAAAAATCCGGATTTAAGGTTATTAAAAACCTTACCGGGCATGGCATTGGCAGAAGTCTTCACGAAGCGCCGGAAGAAATAGCTAATTTTTGCGACCGGTTCAATCACACAAGATTCAGGAAAAATTCAGTGGTAGCCATTGAAACATTTATTGCTACCAATTCAACCATTGCAGAAACCGGCGCTGATGGCTGGACACTTACCGGAAACAAAGGTGGGTTTGTAGCCCAGCATGAACATACCATTGTTATAACGGATGATAAGCCAATTATACTTACTATAGAAAATGGTATCTGGAATTAGGAAGATTTGAAATTCGAGATTTCAAAACCAGTAATAACAGTCCTGGATATTTTACTCTCGCACAATAGTCATGAGCCTTGTCAAATCTCAAATTTCCTCACGTTACTTCTTTTTATTTTTCACCGGTGGCGCATTATCCTTCCATCTCCACAAATGCAGGCACGCATAGGTTCTGTAAGGACTCCAGCGATTTGAAATTTTCAATAATGATTCCCTGAATTTCTTTTTATCCGTTCTGTCTAATTTATACAGGTTTATCATGGCATTCTGTATACCCAAATCATCAATAGAAAATACATCTTCCCTGCCGAGTGCAAACATCAGCAGCATTTCTACGGTCCATCTTCCCACACCTTTAATCGGGGTAAGATATGCGATCACTGCTTCATTATCCATCTTACTCAATTTCTTATAATCCATGCCATGTTCCAGCTCAAATTGAGCTACATTTTTTACATAGCTTACTTTAGCGTTGGAAAGGCCAATAGCACGTAATGTTTCAAAAGGCGTATCAAAAATTTGTTGTGCAGTGGGCAACTTATCTTCATAAAGATTAAGAAACCTTTGATAAATTACATCAGCTACTTTAGTGGAGAGTTGCTGACTCATAATGGATGCACACAGGTAGATGCAGATGTTTTGGCGCTTTACCAATTTATGGGGTTTGCCTTCCAGTAATTTGGATAATTTTTTGTCTTTTGAAAGATGAATGATGTAATGCATCAATAGTTATGCTTAGTTAATAAAATGCTGTTAGTGCTATTGTAAATGTATATGAGAAAAAAGGTATGTTTCTCATTTTTATTGTTTCTCATTCTCACGTTTCACATAACACTACCATTAAAAAACAGATAAAAATAAGTATTGATTTTGATGAAGCGGGAAATCATTGTTACCAACGACGGTTCTCATACTATTGCTATTCCTGCCATGGGGGTAACTTATCATTCTGTTCATGGTGCTATACAGGAATCGAAGCATATATTTATTGATGCCGGGTTTAACGCAATGCATCAGTCATCCATTAATATTCTTGAAGCAGGCTTTGGTACCGGGTTAAATGCCCTGCTCACACTTGCAGCGGCAGAAGAAAAAAATATACAATATACCGCCATTGAAACACATTCATTATCTGTTGAGGAAGCAACTGCATTAAACTATTGCAAGCGCCTGGATAAGCCTGAATTAGAAAAATTTTTTATAAAAATGCACACCTGTGCCTGGGAGCAGCCCATCGCTATCTCACCCTTTTTTACATTGCATAAAATCAACCAATCCTTACAGCAATTTCAACCAATACAACAATTTAACCTGGTATATTTTGACGCTTTTGCGCCTGCAGCGCAACCTGAATTATGGACAGAAGAAATATTCCGGAAAATGTTTATATGCCTGGAAACACATGGCAGATTGCTTACCTATTGCAGCAAAGGCAATGTGAGGAGAGCAATGATATCAGCGGGTTTTACTGTTAAAAAATTACCCGGGCCACCGGGGAAAAGAGAAATTTTATCAGCAATAAAAGTATAAGAAGCTGTTTTCTGTCTCTATAGATATGATTAACTTTAGCAACATTAAACGTATAGCTTTTAAATATTCAGTATTAACTATTCACAAAATTCACAAGAACCTGCCAAATGAATCACTTATCCCGCCGCGATTTTTTGCAACAACTTACTTTAGCAGGAATAGGTATATCCGCTTCAGGCATATTAAGCAGTTATGCAACAGCACCTGCCGGCATGCGTCTTGGCTTGGTAACCTATCAATGGGGGAAAGATTGGGATTTGCCAACGCTCATTGCCAACTGCGAGAAAACGGGATTACTTGCCGTTGAACTGCGCACACAACATGCGCATAAAGTTGAAAGCAATTTATCGAAGAAAGAAAGGGAAGAAGTGAAAAAGCGCTTTGCCGATAGTAAAGTTACCTGTCTTGGCTATGGTTCTAATTTTGAATATCATAGCCCGGATGCAGCCGTGCTGAAAAAAAATATTGAAGACACAAAAACATATATACAGCTTTGTAAAGATATTGGCGCTACAGGTATTAAAATAAAACCCAATGATTTGCCTGATAGTGTACCGAGGGAAAAAACAATTGCACAGATAGCAGCATCTTTTAATGAGGTTGGAAAATTTGCAGGCAACCTCGGGCAACTGGTAAGAGTTGAAGTGCATGGCAGGTATACACAGGAACTGCCAAATATGAAAGCTATATTTGACCAGGTAACCGAGCCGAATGTAAAAATTTGCTGGAACTGTAATGATGAAGATTTGCTTGCACCCGGACTTGAAGCCAATTTCAATGCTGTAAAAAAATGGTTTGGAGATACGGTACATGTGCGTGAATTGAATATTGGTAACTACCCTTACCAGCAGTTGATGAATTTATTTAAAGGCATTAATTATAATGGCTGGATTTTACTGGAAGCAAGAACCGAACCTGCAGACAGGGTAGCTGCTATGAGGGAGCAATTGGAGGTATTTAAGAAGATGGTAGGGTGAGGAGGAAGGCATAGGGTTAAAGGTGTAGGGTATAGGGAGGTAAGGAAGGCAGGAGTAAGAAGGGAGAAGGCAGGTGAACCTATAAGGTTTGCCGGGCGGCATTGCAGCGCTACAAACCTTATAGGTTTATGTCTGCACAACCTTTAGTGTGGCTTTCCAAACAATAAACCACAAACTTCAAACAATAAATATTGATAACGATTTTTTTTCTACATAAAAACATGCATTACATATGGAAGATCAAAACAATTCACGGAGAGACTTTATCAAAAAAACCACGTTAGCCGGTGCCGGCATTGCTATTGGCGGACTGGGCTTCAGCGCTAAATCTTATGGCAACATTATAGGCGCCAATGAACGTGTTACATTAGCCGTATTAGGCATTCACGGTCAGGGACAAACGCACATTGATAAATGGTGTGCTTTAAAAACCAGCAGGAACGTACGTTTAAAAACGCTTTGCGATGCGGATGAGCAATGGTTTGAATCAAGAGCTAAAACTGTTCTTGATAAAACCGGTGAAAAACCTGTAACGGAATGGGATATGCGCAAAGTTTTTGATGATAAAGAAATTGATGCCGTATCTATCGCAATGCCTAATCACTGGCACGCGCTGGGCACTATATGGGCATGCCAGGCAGGCAAGCATGTATACTGCGAAAAGCCGGCATCTCATGATTTTTGGGAAGGCAAAAAAATGATAGAAGCTGCCCGTAAATACAACAGGCGCGTACAGGTAGGTTTTCAAAACCGCTCCATTGCCAACGTAATGGAGGCAATGAAGTTTTTGCATGATGGCGGTATAGGTGATGTATTTATGGCAAGAGGACTTTGTATAAAACCACGTGATTCATTTGGTATTGCTCCTGATGGCACGCCACCTGCAAGTTTGCATTTTGACCGCTGGGTTGGCCCAGCGGCTATGTTCCCATATAATGAAAAGAAAGTGCATTATAACTGGCACTGGTTCTGGAATACGGGTAACGGCGATACCGGCAACCAGGGACCTCACCAGTTTGATATAGCACGCTGGGGATTGAACAAAAACGATCATCCTGTTTCTGTATATTCAAACGGAAATATTTTTGGTATTGATCCTAAAGAATGCGCACAGGAAACGCCTAATACGCAAACTTCCATCTTCAAATATGATGATGGAAAAATATTAGAGTTTGAAACAAGAGGACGTTATTCCAACGGTGAATCAAGTTTGGATACAAGGATAGGAAATATGTTTTATGGCACTGAAGGTTACCTGGAACTGGATGGCGATAAATGGAAAGCGTTTCGTAAAAGAGAAAAAGAACCATTTGCAGGATCTAAAACAGGGCCAAGCCAGAATGTAGACAACCCGCTCACCCCTCCCGGCGGCAGCGAGCATTATGCCAATTTTATTGATGCTATCCGTGCCGGCAATAGCGATGGTTTGCATTGCGATATTAAAGAAGGATTTTATTCTTCCGCGCTTCCATTGCTCGCAAATATTTCTTACAAGCTTAATCGTGCGCTTACTTTTAGCGGCGGAAAGAACGGTACGGAAAAATTTGTGAATGATAAAGAAGCAGATGCTATGCTTACAAGAACATATCGTAAAGAATATACTGTTCCTGATAAAGTGTAATATCTTTTTTAATAGCAAAAAATCCGGCAGATAATATTGCCGGATTTTTCATTTATATTTTCAGGTATAATGTATAACCTTGCAGCAATTATCACAAAAGGGTCAGCAGTAATAATGAAACCAGTATTTTATTTTGCCTTTACAGCCACAGTATCCTGCTTATGGATCAGTTGCGGCAATCATGAAAACAAAAACCAGGCAGGCGCTAATATCAGTGAAGAAAGACGCAAAGAAATCCTGCAAAAATCTCCGGTGCTTACGCCCGAAGAATCTATACAGGCAATGGTGCTTGAAGATGGATTCAGCATACAAACCGTAGCTGCCGAGCCAATGATAAGCACACCTGTTGTATTACAGTTTGACGATAAAGGCAGGATGTGGGTGATAGAAATGCAGGGTTATATGCCCGATACAGTTGGAACGGGAGAAGACAAACCTGATGGTAAGATTGTTATACTGGAAGATAAAGATGGCAACGGTACCGCCGATACAAAAACTGTTTTTATGGATTCGCTGGTGCTGCCAAGAGCCATGTGTTTGATTGAAAATGGAATACTCATTGCCGAGCCGCCAAACCTCTGGTATGCAGCAATACAAAATGGTAAACCCGGAAAAAAAATATTGGTTGATTCAACTTATGCAGCCGGTGGCAATGTAGAACACCAGGCAAATGGTTTAATAAGAGGGTTAGACAACTGGATATACAGCAGTGATACCGATAAGCGCTACCGTAAAAAAGGCAATCAATGGCTGATTGAAAAAACACATCTCCGCGGTCAATGGGGAATTGTGCAGGATAATTACGGCAGGTTGTTTTACAATAATAATTCACAGAATTTACTGGGCGATTATTTTATGCCTGGTTTAGGCGCCGGCAACACAAACCAGCGCGATGTAAGCGGGTTTGATGAAAAAATTGTGGCAAGCAACAGGGTATATGCCGCCCGGCCAAATACAGGCGTTAATCGTGGATACCTCGATAAATTTTTGGATGATAGTTTGCGCCTGATGGAATTTACGGCAGCTTGCGGCCCTGTTATCTATCGTGGTGGTTTATTTGGTGATGCGTATGATAATAACGCGTTTGTTGCTGAACCCTCAGCCAATCTTATTAAAAGAAATATACTAACCGATAGCGGTTATAAAGTAACTGGCAAACAGGCATACGAGAAAAAAGAATTTCTTGCAAGTATTGATGAACGCTTTCGCCCGGTTAGCCTGTACAATAGCCCTGATGGCGCCATATATATAGTTGATATGTACAGGGGCATCATTCAGCATAAAACATACCTTACAGATTATTTGAAAAAAGAAATTGTAAAAAGAGCACTTTCAAAGCCCTTAAACTGCGGGCGTATTTATAAAATATATCCTACCGGCAAAATAATTGTCCCGGTAATAATGCCGCAAAAATCTTCAGAGCTTGTAAATCTTTTTAAAACACATAATGGCTGGATAAGAGATAAAGCCCAGCAAATGCTGGTTGATAAAAAAGATACCAGCGTTGCGGATGTGTTAAGAAATAATCTGCATCAACAGGATAATGAACTAATCACTATTCATTCTTTATGGACGCTCGAAGGACTGGGTATATTAACCGATAAAGAAGTGCTTGCATTGCTCACAGGCAGCAACTGGAAAATAACAGCCCAGGCAATTACGGCAGTATCATCTGTTATCAATCAAAAAAATTATACTGCCTTTGAAAAAGCATTTGATGAAATACTTACTAAAGGAGATACTTTATTAGCGCCATATATCGCTTTCCAGGCAAAAGCCATTCAGCCTTTTAATGCAGCATATAGTGAAAAAATACTTATTGCACTTGCAAAAAACTATCCGGGTAATAAATATGTGGCAGATGCGGTTATCAGCAATCTCAATGGAAAGGAAGCGGCTTTTCAGAAGACGATTTTATCTGTTGTGCCCGATACTTCGCTGACCATAAACAAACAAATACAAAAAGTATTGCTATACATAAAAAACAATGAATTGAAGAAGAATACAGCGTTGCTGAAAAAGCAATTTCCGAAAGGTGTAAATCTCTTCCAAACCATTTGTAAAACCTGTCATGGAGAAGATGGCAATGGCGTTACCTCTCTTGCGCCACCATTAAACCGCTCGGAGTGGGTGAATGGTAATTCAGAAAAATTAATTTCGATTGTATTGCAGGGTTTAGCCGGCCCTGTTAAAGTAAACAACAAAATTTACAAAACACCTGAAATTAGCGGTGAAATGCCCGGGCTTATCAGCAATAAAGAAATTACCGACCAGGATATTGCAGAAGTATTAAGTTTTGTAAGAAAAAACTGGAGTAATAATGCCGGCACAATTACCGAAAGCGAAGTAGCTAAAATAAGAAAGAAATTAAGCGGCAGGCAACAGCCATTTACCATGGAGGAATTGAATAAATAACGGGAAAGTATTGATGAAACAGGAAAAAGAAAGTATCGGTTAATGTACGGGCGACAGGTCTTTCTGCATAAGTTTACCAACTCTTTCCAGTTGCCTTGTAAAACTATCCATCATCCAATCTTCATGTTTAACTAACCGCGCTGTAGCGGAAGCTTCTTCATACTGCTGCATTTCTTTTAAACCAAAATGTGCTTCTGCCTTATTAACAGCAATCCAGAATTTCTGGTCATTCATCATTTCCTCCTGCTCTTCGCTGATAGATGCATTTGACTTACTCACTTTACTTTCCATCTCCTCAATTTTTTTTATATCTCTTTTGCAAAGATTCAATACCTCCCTGCGTATTCTGTTTGCCCAAACCAGGTCGGCCATTTTTTCATTTTCATCATCAGTAATTAGTGTAACGGAACGAAGATGCAGGAGATATGCGAGGTTAATACCATTATGCCTGTTGTGCAATAAATAATATCCCCTTTGAAAAAAAAGAATAGCATTATCAAGATGTTCAGTACCCTGACCCTCTTCAAACAAATGCTTCTCAATAGAACCTGCCAGTGCTACAGTTTCGGGATCATTTGTTCTTGCCAGGTCAATTTTTTCAAGTAAAGCCAGTGCATTTTTTAACGATGTAACATAATCAGGCTGCTTTGCCTGGTAGGTTGTTAAAGCAAGCCTTTGCACCAGGTAAATATTGTTAGATACCAACTGGTGCGGATCATTATTGGCATTGCATAAACCAAGCGCGGCTTCAAACAACGCTTTAGCTGCATCAAATTGTTTTTTTCGCAAGGCTTCTTCTCCCTGCGATACAAGGATTGAAAGAGGTTGATCTTCCGGTGTTGAGGTGGCAGATGCAACTACTGCCGCCGGTGTTAATGCATTACCTATCTGGCTCACCACTTCTTTTGCTTTAGTTCGCAAAGAGGGCGGAATAAGCTCACTGATAAAGGTATATACAGGGCTGTCGGGCGTTGGCGAATTCAATACTGCATCAATTGTTTCACCAAGTAATTTCTGAAAGCGTAATACCTCAAAATAGTCTATGTTATCACCAAGATGGGTATACCTGTTAATCGCAATATGATTAACATCAAAAGGATAACCTAATAATTCTTCTGAAACAATAATGGTTGTTTTAGGTTTGAGGGCATGGCGTATGCCCAGTTCATAAAATGCATTTACATTGGAAGTGGAAAGATCTGCTATTACAATATCGGCAGATAATAATTGTTGATACATTTCCAGGTCAATAGAGCCGGAATGCTTAATCTCATCAGCTCTTACACAAATCATCTGCCTGTTTTCAACTACTGGTTTAATAAGTGCCTGGTATGATTTATCAAGATTAAGTTTTCGCCCTGTTGCAAGATCTGTTTTAATGCCAAAGCCCATTACCACGAAACAACGTTTTTGTGCATCTGCCATATCGATTCTTTTTCTCTCGTAAAAAATATAAAACCGGGAAAAGCGACGGTGTTACCTTATTCATTTTGTAACAGGCAGCAGTAAAGGCGGATACGAAGGCAGGAAGTTAAAAGATATTGGTCATTGACTTTCCGGCTGCAATAGCAGATATCCATTCATTGCCGGCTAATCTTTTATAAAGTTAGTGATTTTGTAATTCGCTGAATAAACGGGTGTATTTCAAATTGTCGCAGGTGGGTGGAGGCACCCACCTGTAGAGCGCCCTACCGGTCGGTGTCTCACCGACCGGAAATAATATCATTTAGCTGAGCACTAAAAAAGCTTTAATAATTTAAAGATCGT
>JADLCD010000179.1 GCA_020847395.1 Chitinophagaceae bacterium | reverse complement strand
CGAGAGTGTTTATTTTTTATAACCAGCACTAAGGCAAAGTATACATTCACTCAACCTCCCGCCGTCTTTGCGATCCCGCCAGCATCAAGATTTGAGTTGAAACGAAGATTCGGCGGGAGAAGCAATCTCAGCCTTGAATTATGAACGAACCCGCCGCAACATGCTTTTGATTCAGGCAGCAAGTGGGCGGGTTCGCAGTGACGGTAAAAGTTTTAAGTTTATAACCAGCATTAATACAAAATATCCAATTACTCAATCACTCGCCGTCTTTGCGATCCCGCCAGCATGATCACTTGAATTGAGTGAATATTCTGGCGGGAGAAGCAATCTCAGCCTTGAATTATGAATGAGACTGCTTCACCCGCCGCAAGATGCTTTTGATTCAGGCAGCAAGCGGCGGGTTCGCAGTGACGGTAAAAGTTTTAAGTTTACAACCAGCACTGAGGTAAAGTATACAATACCTCAACCACTTGTTATAAATTTCTGCTGTTCGTGGCGTACCTGACTGCCGTCAGGCAGGTTCGCCACGAACTGTTCTCCTGTCGCCTCCGGCGACATAATCAGCATCCAATCATTCTCTCATTACCGCATATTAGCTACCTTCGCTCCTCTCATACACTAATATTTCAACCTGTATATGCGCAAAGGAATTTATAGCTCCGTCATTTTATTTTCACTGGCTTTTTTAAATATCCAGGCCCAACAAAATCCCCCATACAAAAACCCGGCGCTACCTGTAGAACAAAGAGTTGCCGACCTGCTGCAGCGGATGACTATAGAAGAAAAATTCTGGCAACTGTTTATGATACCGGGAGACCTCGATGGTGTGCCTGCTGATCAATACAAACATGGTATATTCGGCTTACAGGTTAGTGCCGGCTCAAAAGATGGAGACGCCGCGCAACAGTTATTAAAATACAATGCTTCTGAAAATGCTTTTGCTCTTGCTAAAAAAATAAACAGTATTCAGAAATATTTTGTTGAGCAATCAAGATTAGGCATACCTATCATTGCTTTTGATGAAGCTTTGCATGGATTGGTCAGGGATGGCGCTACCGCATTTCCGCAAGCTATTGCACTTGCCGCCACGTTCGATACATCCCTGATGCATGAAGTAGCGAACGCCATAGCTATTGAAACAAAGCTGCGTGGCATCAGGCAGATACTTACCCCGGTTGTAAATATCGCCAGCGATGTGCGCTGGGGAAGAACAGAAGAAACCTATGGTGAAGACCCTTTTTTAAGCAGTGAGATGGGTGTGGCATTTGTAAAGGCCTTTGAAGAAAAAGGTATTATTACAACCCCCAAACATTTTTTAGCAAATGTGGGCGATGGCGGAAGAGACAGCTATCCTATTCATTTTAATGAAAGATTGCTGGAAGAAATTTATTTGCCGCCTTTTAAAGCATGCTTTCAAAGGGGCGGCTCCCGCTCTGTAATGACTGCCTATAATTCCATTGATGGAATGGCAGCCAGCGCGAATGACTGGCTGCTGAATAAAAAGCTGAAAAATGAATGGGGATTTAAGGGCTTTGTTATTTCTGATGCCGGCGCTACCGGCGGAACAGTTGTATTGCACAATACTGCAAAAGATTATCCTGAGTCTGCAAGGCAGGCAATAACCGGCGGACTGGATGTAATTTTTCAAACCGCTTATGATCACTACAAATTATTCATCCCGCATTTTCTTGACGGCACTATTGATATTAAGCGTATTGATGATGCCGTTTCAAGAGTGCTGCGTGCAAAATTTGAGCTTGGATTATTTGAGCATCCGTATGTTGATGAAAAAGAAGCTGCAAAGCCATTATCAGATCATAAAGCCATTGCCCGCAAAGCAGCGCAGCAATCTATGGTGTTATTGAAGAATGAAAACAATATACTACCACTATCTAAAAAAATTAAAACCATTGCTGTAATAGGGGAAGATGCAACTGCCGCAAGGCTTGGCGGCTACAGCGGTCCGGGTAATGACAAAATATCTATACTTGACGGCATTAAAAACAGCGTGGGCAAAACAGCCACGGTATTATATAGCGAAGGCTGCACAGTACAACCCAAAGCGTGGAATGTGATCAATACGTCTTATCTTCTTTATACCGAAAACGGGAAAAACATGCATGGTTTGAAAGGGGAATATTTCAACAATATAAATTTTAAAGGTACTCCGGCATTTACAAGGGTTGATGAACGCGTCAATTTCGGCTGGACATTATTTACGCCAGATGAAAAAATCAAACAACATTTCTATTCCGTTCGTTGGAAAGGTATACTAAAAGCCCCGGCAACAGGCATATACAAAATAGGCCTGGATGGTAATGATGGTTTCAGGCTATACATCAACAACAAACTTATTATTGACAATTGGGTAAAGAGAACATACAGTACTTTGCTGGCTGATTATTCTTTCGTGAAAGATAAAGCATACGATATACGTGTTGAATTTTTTGAGCCGGTCGGCAATGCGCATATTAACCTGATCTGGGATGCAGATATTAAAAAAGATAAAGAACAGAAAATCCAACAGGCTTTATCAGCCATTAAGAAGTCAGATGCCGCGGTGATTGTTGCGGGTATACATGAGGGTGAGTTCCAGGACAGGGCGATGCTCTCCCTGCCCGGTTACCAGGAAGAAATGATACAACGCGCTGCCGCTACCGGCAAACCGGTTATTGTAGTATTGGCAGGCGGAAGCGCTATCACCATGAACAACTGGCTGGGTAAAATAAAAGGCGTGATAGATGTTTGGTATCCCGGTGAGGAAGGCGGATATGCTGTGGCTGATGTATTATTCGGCGATTATAATCCTGCCGGAAGATTGCCCATAACATTTCCCATACACGAAGCACAACTGCCATTGGTATACAATCATAAACCTACGGGCCGGGGAGATGATTACTACAATCTCAGCGGGCAACCTTTATTTCCTTTTGGATATGGGTTGAGCTATACAACGTTTGACTACAATAGTCTTGAATTTTCAAAAAGCACTATTGCTGCTGATGAAACCACTACTGTAAAATGTACAATAAAGAATACAGGAAAAATTTCCGGGGATGAAGTGGTACAACTATACATTACGGATAAGCTTGCATCTGTAGCAAGGCCTGTTATGGAATTAAAAGGATTTCAGCGTATATCACTCAAAGCCGGTGAAAGCAGGCAAATTTCATTTACCATTACACCTGAAATGCTGAGCATGCTGAACGCTGAAATGAAAAGCGTAGTGGAGCCGGGAGCATTCACGATTATGATTGGAGCATCATCGAGGGATATTAGGTTGAAGGAAGTGTTGGAGGTGAAGTGAAAGGTAGAAAGTAGGGGGGTTAGGGTTCAGCTATCAGCTCTTAGCTTTTTCAATTGACACTTGATAACTGCATGCCAAAACCTATAAGGTCTGCCGCGCGGCTATACAGCCCTGCAGACCTTATAGGTTTATTTGTGAGCCGTGGTACTTTAAGGTGTAAGAAAAACCTGCAACCTTTACCTTAAGCCCCACACCTTCTACCCTACACCCTATACCTTACCTCGTATTATTACTCAACACAAGTAACTGCGGAAATGAAGATAAATTAACAGCATTTACCAGGCTGCTCATTTCTTCTATATTGTGAAAATAAGAGCCGAGCACAATATCAATATCACCATCATGATCAAAATCGGCGGCTTCCATAGTGAGCCATTTACCTGAAGCAGCATCTGGTAATGAGGCCGGTTTAAAATTAAAATTTCCTTCATTGGAAAAATATACAAAACCATTTGCAGGATTTTCAAGTGTGTTATAGAAGGAAATAGCGGCGATGTCAATATCACCGTCATTATCAAAATCGCGTGCCACAGCTTTTGAGGCTCCATACAGCGGGAAAAACCAACGCTCTTTAAAATTGTACCTGCCATCGTTAAGGTAAATCCTAATGCCGTGATAATTTTTATTGATCCTTGAATAGTCCCAGTTATCACCATTGGTAAGTAAAATATCAGGATAACCGTCTTTATTAAAATCAGCCAATTCAAAATACGACATACCAAATACCGGTGGAAAACGCAACAATTTTTTTTCTTTGAATTTGCCTTTTCCCAGGTTATACCAGATCACCACTTCCTCCCATGCCTGGGCCATTAAAGCCATTATATCAGGTTTGCCATCTTTATTAAAATCTCCAATCTCTACTTTTCTTGCACCGGGCATAGTGCTCAATATATTTTCACCGGAAATTTTGCTGTCGCTATACCAGGCTAATTTACCTGTATTATTTCCAAAGCCGCAAACAACGGCATCCTGTTTCCCATCCATATCCAAATCAGCATATGCAAATTGTACCGGTCTTGGTAAATGATCAATATTAACCGTTGGGTTTTGTATAGTGAATGTTGTATCGAAACTAACAAGTCTTCCATTTCTTTGATCAGAAGGGCTGACGCTTCCAACCGTAAGTAAGCGCGGCGGTTCATTGCGTGGAAAATCTATATCAACTGGCGGACTTTCTACATTCCAGGCTGATTTAAATGCAAACCGGTTATTCAGAATATACAGTTTGTTTTCCGCGTCGCCTGCATATAGTTCATCAGACAGGCTGTCAAATTTCAGCAAAGTAGTTCTCGGTAGCTGCTTATCATCAAACACTATATGTTTTGGAGAAAATAAAGAAAGCGTTTCGGAGATACTGTCATGATTTTTTTGAGGCAAAGGTTCTTCCGGCGCTGCCTGTTCAAAATATGCGATTATCTTTTTCCAGTCCGATTGAGTTATAGCTGCAACATCCGGATAAATATTCAACTTTCGCACTAATGCTCTTTCTTCCGGAACAATATCAGCATAAGGGTCTTCTCCATTTTTTCTGATGCCAAGCCGCCAGCCCATATTTGGCAATACTTTATCTACCCATGTTTTTTTATTGAGTAATGATGGTTCAGGAAAAAGATGGCAGGATGTGCAGAATTTTAAAGCGAGTTGTTTGCCGGGAGATGCTGAATCTATAATTGAATGATGTGTAAAGTACTTTTGTTTTTTTTCTATACCAGGAGAAACCAAAAAGGAATATACCTGGATGATTAAAAATGTTATTATACCTGCTCTTGCAAACAACATCCGTAAATGATTAAATTATTGTGCTTCACAAAAGTAAAGAGGCGGAATAAATCCGCCCCTTGCTTGTAAATATATCTTTCAACAACTTTGATTATTTCACATCCCAGAAAATCTTGGTAGTAAGCTCATCCTTTGAACTAACTGCTGCATAGTTATCTGCATTGTATGTTCTTTCGCCTGCTACGTAAGCCCATCTAAAAGGAGGCAAAGTTTGAGTACTTGAATTGTCGGGAATAAAACTTAGTACTGGCAAATCAAGTCTTCTACGCTCTGACCAGCTTTCTGGCAACTGTATCACATTGTAGTGAATCCATTTCTGAGTAGCAATTAAGCTTAATTTAGCGGCCTCATTGGCAGCGTTTGTCCAACTTACTGCCGCACTTGCAATATAATTATTAATCTCAGTTGTATTTGTAGGCGTTAATGCAGGCGACTGAGAATTGGCGCTCTTTGTTCTCGCCCAATAATAGAATTCTATTGATTGTGATATGCCTTTTTCATATGCTGTTTTTGCCGCTCCGTCATTGCCCGCTTTTAGCTGCGCTTCCGCTATCAGGAAGCTAACTTCCGCGGCATTGATTAACTCACCAGGGAAATACTCGTTGCGCGTCAATGTTGACCAGTTATAGCGTGCAATTTTACCACCATTAACAAGTGCGGTCTGAGCAGCCTCGCTCAACATAGGATCTAAACCTATATAAGCACCCGCGGCACTGTCACCCGGCTGAAAAATAGCTCTTAAACGCGGATCTCCATTTGTAATCATATGATCAATCATTGCCTTTCCCGCAAGATTACCATCCCAATCTTCCAGTCCTGAACGGAAGCCTGTAGAATTGATGGCGGTTGTAAGTTCCTTTACGTCTATCTGCACATTGTTACTATTGTTATCAACAACCGGGTATTTGGTCGGATCTCCCAATATTGCAGCTATTTCAGAAGTAACTCTTGATTGAAAAGAAGATACGCCAGAAACACGTGTTAAAATTCTTAAACGAAGAGAATTACAGTATCTTTTCCAAAGGTCAAGGCTTCCTCCATTTACGAAGTCCTGATTTTGAAAAATAGGTTGAACTGTAGACGGAACAGTTATTGAATTTAATTCATCAGCAAACGCTTTAAGGTCATCGAGCATTTTGGTATATATTTCTTCAGCACCATCATATTTTGCGTAAGATGCCTGGTAATCACCCCCGTTAGCGCTAAGCATTCCCGCTTCGGACCAGGGAATATCGCCATGAAAATCTACTACTTTTTGAGTGTGATCGTAAAAATAAATAGCAGCAGCAATCATATAGATTCTTTTCTCCGCTTGCTCTTCTGCAGTCAATGCATTATTCACTTTTTCAAGTTCACGATATTGTGCAAGGAACTGATAAAAGTTTGACCAACGATCATTAACACCTGATATAGCAGGAATGTATTGATTCAAACCATTAACCCAACCTACAGCCTGTGTATAGCGGGTTAATGTAGTTCTTAATACCACAAAATAATTCCAATAAGAAGGCATTACATAATCTCTGTTAGCAATAAGGAATCCGGCAAATTGTTTCTCTACAGTAGTAGCAGATACTTTTGAAGGATCAGTATAACTTTCTGCAAATTCAGACTTACTACAGGAAACTCCCCCTATAATAAGAGTTGAAATAATTATAAAACTGAATATCTTTTTCATATCAATTTTTTGATTTTGATCTTATTAATAGGTTTACGTTAAAAGTTTGCTCTTAACATTACTCCAAAGCTCCTCGTTGAAGGATTGGTTCCTGTATTTGTAAGCGTTTGTGTCCACCTTGAACCTGCTGTAGTTTGTTCGGCATCCAGATCTTTTAATGTTCTATAGATATAGAAAAGATTTCTTCCAAAAACAGAGAGCTGCAGCTTTTTAGCGCCAATTTTACCAGCAATACCAACAGGCAAATCATAATTTAATGCCAGTTCTCTCATTTTTATGTAAGAATTCTTTTTTACAAAAAGCTCATAACGCGCTACACCATATTGGGGTCCACCCCAGTTATATGTTAACCAGTAGTAGTAGGCCTGAGAAACTATATTAGTGTTTGCAGCACCATCAGCAGTTACACCTGGCATCAGCATACCATCTGTATATACTTTTTCTCCACCAGGTCCGGTAGCAGAAGATGTTGCAATGCCATTTCCACTGCCATCAACATAATAACTTAATCCGCCATGTTCTTTATCCATATTAGTTAAGCTTTCTTCTAATAAACCGCGGCTGATCATCCAGTTTATACCGGT
>JADLCD010000178.1 GCA_020847395.1 Chitinophagaceae bacterium | reverse complement strand
TATGGGAGGTTTTTCTTTTAGGGATGAAAGGTTCAACTGGTCTTGGGAAAAAGGATATTTTTATGACGGAAGCCCTTTTTCAAGAGACGTTAAGCAATCCTGGTATATTAATAACACAACCCTGGCTACGAGGGAGGCAAAAGATGCTGACCCGGACGCAAATATTTTCCCAAGCAGAGTATATAGCCGCTCCTATTTTGGGCGCTTGCAATATAAATATAAGGATAGATATATTGCTTATGCTACACTTAGAAATGAAGCCGCTAACAAGTACAACCAGCAAAAAGATATTACACTGCCTTCTGTTGGGGTAGCTTGGGTTGTTTCCCAGGAAGATTTTATGAAAGGAATAAGTTCCATCAATTATTTGAAGCTTAGAGCCGGTTGGGGCCGTTTGGCCAATGGTAATGTACCTACTGCAAGAGCTCAAAGTGCTACCTCAACCTGGAGTGTATTTAACGATGCGAGGGTAGATGGTTTTTATTTTTCAACCTTCCAGGACAATTTAAGCTGGGAATTTAACGAAGAGCTGAACGTAGGATTAAACCTGGAATTACTAGACAGAAGATTAAGTATTGATGCAGATTATTTTATAAAAAATACCAAAAACCTGGCTATTCCTGTATTGCCCCAGGTAGGTAGCGAAACAAGTTATAAAAATGTTGGTTCTATGCGTAATAAGGGCATAGAAATTACAGCCACCTGGAGAGGAAAAATCTCTAAAGATTGGGGATATATGGTAAGTGGCAATATTAGTACCATTAATAATAAAATTACCGATTTAGCCGGGCAGGCTTTTATAAGCAGAGGAATGGCTGAGTTTCAGCAAAGATTGACAGTAGGGCAGCCGTTGGATGTATTTTATGGATGGGATGTTATAGGCGTTTATCAAAACCAGGATGAAGTAGATAAAGACCCGGTAGCTGCCGCAGCAAATGCAGCCGGTGCAGGAACGGTAAAACCAGGGTATTTAAAATTCAGGGATGTAAATGGAGATAAGGTATTAGACGCTAACGACAGGGTATACTTAGGTTCACCGGCACCTACTTATTACTATGGCGCCAATATTGGGGTAAACTACAAAGGCTTTGATTTATCGGTACGTATTTACGGGCAGGGAGGAAATATAATCTTAAACAGAAACCGTGCTGAAGTTTTCAGGACTTCAGGAAGAAATATCGATGCTCAATTGGCCGAAAACCGCTGGCATGGTGAAGGAACTACTAACAGTTATCCCTCATCAGAAGGATATAGAACTGCATGGAACCAAAGAAATTCAAGGTTTTGGTTAGAAGATGGAAAGTTCTTTAGAATTCAAAATATCCAGTTGGGATACAATATAGAAAAGCACAACAACATACCCGAAATGCGTTTCTCTTTAACTGCTGACAGACCTTACGTCTGGTCTAAAAGTAAATCAACCAACGTAGAAGTAGGTTTTGATGGCGTTGATTTGGATACATATCCCACACCTGCGGTATTTACCATTGGTTGGAGTGTTAAATTTTAATATTGGCATTTTAAACTACATAAAATGAAAAGTAAAAAATATTTATTGGCTCTATTAATTATCACTTCGTTTTTATTAACGAATTGTACTAAGCAATTAGATGAGCCAAAAGAATTAGAAACTAGGGCTTCCAACGTGGATTATAGCAGCCCCTCCTCAGCAAAGGCAGCTTTGGTGGGAGCTTACGTTTATTTTCAATCTTATTATTGGGAGCAGTTGGCTTTATTGCAGGTTCGTGGTGACGATGTAAACTCTGGCGGAGGTAAATCTGCCCCATACGACCAGGCTCCCTATCATGATATTGATTTGTTTGTGTATGACGCTAACTTTTGGATGCTCAATAGTACCTGGGATGGTATGTTTCAAAATATATTGCAAATTACTGCTCAAATTGCCCAGTTGGAAAAGTTTAGGGAAGGAGGCGTAAGTTCTGCATTAATTGATCAGTATATAGCAGAATGTAAAGTAATGAGGGCACATATTACATTACAGGCATCAAGAACATGGGGGGGCGTATTTAAAGTAAGTTCTGTGGATCCTTCTGCGCTTGAGGTGCAGACTAAAGATTCAATTATGACCTGGATTAAAACTGAAATGGAAGATGCCGTCCCCAAATTGTTAGATGTGCATCCCAGTCAAAGAACCGATTTAAAAGGGGGGATTACAAAGTATGCTGCTTTAGCAATAAAAGCAATGGCAGAACAGGAATTAAAAGATTACAATGCGGTAGCGACTACAACCGCAGAAATTATTTCTTCCGGCAAATTTAGTTTATACAGCGATTTTAATAAGGAATTTAAAACCGCAGGCAAATTATCAAGTGAGAATATCCTTGAATTGCAATATTCGGATTTTAATTCAGGTTCCGGAGATAACTGGAATTATTTAGGAGCATTTTTCGGGCCCACAGATTGGACGCCTGCGGTTAGTAGTGCCGGTGGCGGCTGGGGATTTTATGAACCAAGTGAGAAATACATCAAATTTATGTTGTCCAGGGGCGAAAAAACCCGTTTACAGTCAAGTGTAATTTTTACACCATCCGGTATTGATAAAATAAAATCAGATCCTGCATATGCTACGCTTCCGGCTTGGGTTTCTAACACTACGATGGAAGGTGATGTTTTTTTAAATTCTGCCAGGGCATATTTCTATAGTGGCAAGCATTATCTTCCATCAACAGAATTAATTACCGGAAGAACGGATTATGCCAGTAACAAAAATTATATCTGCATAAGGTATGCAGAAATATTATTAATGTATGCGGAAGCGGTAACACGTGGTGGTGCTGCATCTGCGGGAAGTGCAGATAATGCAGTAAATATGGTAAGGACAAGAGTTGGTATGGCGCCTTTAACAGGAGTAACCACCCAGCAGGTAATAGATGAGAAATATGCGGAACTGGCTATGGAATGGGGTAACAGGTATTATGATATGATTCGCCTGGAAAATACTGCCGAGTTAAGTTACGATGGCAGAACATTTACGATGGCTAAAAAATATCTTCCCTATCCGTTAGCGCAGTTAGATAAAAGTTTTCTTTTAAAAGAATACGCAGATACACACCCTAATCATTAATTTATTAAGCATTAATATTATGAAAAAGATTTTCAATTTTATAATTATAGGAATAGGGTTATCATTATCCTTTGCAGCCTGTAAAAAAGGTTACATAGACCCAATTTCGAAAGTAGACCCGGGACCTGATGAACAGGCGCCAACTGTAGAAATAACCAGTCCTTCATCTGATATTCAATACCCCGCTACTACTGATGCTGCAGATTTTGATTTTAAGTTTAATGTTAAAGATGATATTGAGCTAAGCAAGATTGATATTTCCCTTGACGGGGCTTTATTAAAGTCATATGCCAGTACTGATCTTATAGATTACAGGGGAATATCAGGTACTTATGCTTATACTGATTTAGGTTTAGGCGCCCATACTTTTGAAGTTGTTGCAACTGATTTATCAGGAAAAGTTACTACTAAGTCATTTGCGTTTAACATAACCAAGTATAATAAGGTTTTAGAAAGCGAGACCTTATATCTTCCATTTAACCCGGGCGGTGATTTTAAAGATTTGATAAACCTTGTTTCACCAACTGTTGTTGGCAGCCCTACTACTACAAATACAACCGGTGGGCATAACGGAGCAGCATATCAGGGAGCAACGGATGCCTATTTATCATTTCCTATTAATGGGTTATATGGAGCAAATAATGAGATGAGTTTTGCTTTTTGGTATAAACTTAATAATGTACCTGACAGGTCTGGGTTAGTTGTTGTTGGTAATCCAACCGTTCAAGCTAGTAACAATGATGAAAGTAGAAAATATGGTTTCCGTCTATTTAGAGAAAATGCTCCTCAAAATTTAACTATTAATGTAGGCACTACAAGCCAGGAGAATTGGATTGGAGCAGGTTCTACGTCAGCAAATGCTGGCGTATGGAAATATATTACAGTTACTATTTCCGCTACTGAAACTAAAATATATATTGATGGAGTACAAAAGGCTTCGGGAACTTACACATCTAAATTAGAATTGAGTGGTTGCAGCACCATAGTTATAGGATCAGGCGGACCTACATTTGCATACTGGGATCATAAATCCGATTTAAGCTTATACGATGAATTCAGGGTATTTAATAAAGCGCTGACAACTGATGATATTCAACTTTTAATGCAGTAATAAAATTATAAACCTGAACTAATATATTTATTAAACGCTTTACGGTTTTGCCGTAAAGCGTTTTTAATATAAGAGCAGAAATTTGTAAGCATCGTTTATAACACGCTGCTAAACCTTTGAATTTTAAACATACAGATCTGGGAAATGAGAAAAATATTATTCGGAGTTTTATTGTTTCATGCAGTTTTAATTAGTGCATGTAAAAAGGGTGGAGATCCTGCACCTGCACCCCCGGCTGCGGATTTTTCTATCAATAGTTGGGATGTGGATGGCACCACTAACCAAAACGACAACAGGGGAATAACCGTAAATCCAATTATCAGGCTTTATTTCCCTGCAGCAATTGACAGAGCTACTGTTGCTTCAGCCATTATGCTGCAAACAATTAACTACAATGTAAACTATCAGAATGGCGACAGTCTGTTGGTAATACAGCCTAAATCTGCTTTATCATATCTTTCAAAATATAAGCTTACAGTTAGCAATACGCTGAAATCAAAGGCTGGAGGAAATTTGATTTTTCCTGTGGAAATAAATATGCTGACAGCATATGATACTTCAAAGAAATTTCCGGTAATAAGTGACAGCGCCCTGCTTGATAAAATACAACAACAAACCTTCAAATATTTCTGGGATTTTGCTCATCCGGTTTCCGGTTTGGCACGGGAGCGAAGTAATGGAGATAATAATGTAGTCACTTCCGGAGGTTCAGGATTTGGTATGATGTGCATACCGGTGGCGGTTAGCCGAAATTTTATTACGAGGGCTGACGGGCTTGCCCGTATGCAAAAGATAGTTGGCTTTTTAAAAAATACGGCAGTTAAAGTAAAAGGTGCATTTCCACACTGGTTAAATGGATCTACCGGTGCCATCATTCCTTTTAGCACTAATGATGATGGCGCAGACCTGGTGGAAACTTCTTATTTAATGGCAGGGCTGCTTACTGCAAGACAATATTTTAATGGCACAAACGCCGATGAAACTATACTTAGAAAAGATATCAATGATTTGTGGAATGCTGTAGAATGGGATTGGTTTAGGAGAAACGGGCAGGATGTTTTATATTGGCATTATAGTACAAGCAAAGAGTGGGCAATAAATTTTCCAATAAAAGGCTGGAATGAATGTCTCATTACGTATATACTGGCAGCATCTTCTACTACTCATTCTATTCCTCCATCAGTTTATACCAGTGGTTGGGCTTCAGGCTCTTCATTTTTAAATGGCAATACTTATTACGGCTACCAGTTACCGTTAGGCCCACCGCTTGGAGGACCACTCTTCTTTTCACATTACTCATTTTTAGGAATAAATCCCGCTGGATTAAGTGATGCATATGCAAACTACAGCACACAAACCACCAATCATTCACTAATTAATTATGACTATTGCAAGGCAAACCCCCAGAGATGGTATGGCTATAGTGAAAATTGCTGGGGGCTAACGGCAAGCGATATACAAAATGGTTATACTGCAAGTTCTCCTTCAAATGACGTTGGAACAATTGCCCCAACAGCAGCTATATCTTCACTGCCATATACTCCGGCAGAGTCGATGAGAGCGCTTAAATTTTTCTATTATGTATTAGGTGATAAGTTATGGAAGGACTATGGCTTTGTTGATGCATTTTCACTGCATGATCTTTGGTTCGCCAATTCTTTTTTAGCAATAGACCAGGGCCCGCAAATTGTAATGATTGAAAATTACCGGAGCGGGTTAATATGGAATTTATTGATGAGTTGCCCGGAAGTGAAAGCCGGCATGAAATCATTAGGATTTAATGCGCCGGATTTGTAATTTTTAAAAAGATACCTGGATAATATGAAATATATATTTCTATTTACTTTTCTACTTTTCACGCTTAACGCAGGTGCCCAGAAGAAGAAAGATATTCAACCTGTTTTCGATGCTGCCAAACGTCCTAAAAATCTTTCTGATTCAGCATTGCTTGATCTTGTTCAAAAACAAACCTTCAGGTATTTCTGGGATTTTGCGCATCCTGTGAGTGGCATGGCGAGGGAAAGAAGCAATACAGAACATTATGGTCATGAAGTGGTAACTACCGGTGGAACAGGTTTCGGTATCATGTCCGTAATTGTGGCAGTGGAGCGGGGATGGATAACCAGGGACACTGCTGCGAAGTTTATGCGCAAGATGGTAAACTTTTTACTGAAGGCAAATGCTTATCATGGCGCATTTCCACATTGGTTAGATGGTGCTACCGGCAAAACCATTCCGTTCAGCAGGAAAGATGATGGCGCTGATTTGGTAGAAACATCTTATTTGTTCCAGGGCTTGCTTTGTGCGCGACAATATTTTAACCAGGATAACCCGGTAGAAAATGAATTCAGGAATAAACTCAACTGGCTGTGGACAGGTGTTGAATGGAACTGGTTTACGCGTGACGGGCAGGAAGTGTTATACTGGCATGGGAGTCCGAATAACGGCTGGGCAATGAATTTTCCGGTGCGTGGGTTTAATGAATGTTTAATTATGTATATACTGGCAGCAAGCGATGAAAAGCATTACCCGGTTAGTGCTGCGGTATATCATAAAGGTTGGGCAGAAAGTAATTTCTTCAAAAATGGTAAACAGTTTTACGGTCATACGTTACCGTTAGGCTTTGATTATGGCGGCCCTTTATTTTTTTCGCAGTATTCTTTTTTGGGCTTAAACCCCAAAGGATTGAAAGATCGTTATGCCGACTATTGGGAGCAAAATCTACATCATACATTAATCAATCACGATTACTGCGCAGATAATCCTAAAAAATTTAAAGGCTATAGTGATAGCTGCTGGGGATTAACGGCCAGCGATACTTATAATGGCTATGATGCACATTCGCCCACCAATGACAATGGAACCATTACGCCAACGGCGGCTTTGTCGGCTTTTCCCTATACCCCTCAATTATCAATGAAAGCGCTTAAACATTTTTATTACATCCTGGGAGATAAAATCTGGGGTGAATATGGTTTTACGGATGCATTTAATGAAACACAAAACTGGTATTCAAAAAATTACCTTGCTATAAACCAGGGCCCAATAATTGTAATGATAGAAAATTACAGGAGCGGGTTGTTGTGGAATTTGTTTATGAGCTGCCCGGAAATTAAATATGGGTTGAATAAGTTGGGGTTTGAAAATGGAAAGTAAGTCGCAGGAGGCTACAAAAGAGAAGTGCGTGGCGAACCTGCCTGACGGCAGTCAGGGACGCCACACACAGCAGAAAAAAATCAGGTTGCTATATCGGAGATTGAAACGTATTGAAAATGCATAAATTTTTATTAAACACTTATATGAATAGATTATTATCTCCAAAACCAATGGCTTCACAATCGGGGCTTGCCTTAATAAGGATTATTACAGGCTTATTTATGGTATACCATGGTTGGGAAGTATTTGATGCAGTCAAAATAAAAGAATACGCTGCATGGGAAATCTTTAAAAATTCTTCTTCAGCTATAACCATGGTATATATAGGAAAAGGAGCAGAATTAGTAGCGGGAATAATGTTAGTTATCGGGATATGTACAAGACTTGCTTCGCTTGTACTTATATTTACTATGTTATATATAGCAGTCTTTGTGGGTAACGGTAAAATTTGGTATGAAGATCAGCATCCCTTTTTATTTGTTCTTTTAGGATTGGTATTTTTCTTTACGGGTGCAGGAAAGTATAGTGCAGATAATTTAATATTTAAGTCTGTGTAAATATTGGTCAATTTAAAATAATCGTAGAGGATAGTCAAAAAGCAATAGGGTTAGTATGAAAAGAATAGGTTTTTCCATCGTATAAGGTTTCCCGCTGTATGAGGCGTTCTCACCTCATACAAATATCTTGTTGCCTCCGGCAATCAAAAAACAAAGTGATATGAAACGATTAATTTTTACAATACTGCTGCTGCTTGTTATACAAGCTTCATTTAGCCAACAACGTACTTATTGTAATCCCATCAATATTGATTATGGCTATACTCCAATACCAAATTTTAGCGAATGGGGGCGACACAGAACAACGGCTGATCCGGTTATTGTAAACTATAAAGGAGATTACTATTTGTTCAGCACCAATCAATGGGGCTATTGGTGGAGTAGTGATATGCTGAACTGGAAATATATCAGTAAAAAATTTTTACGTCCGTGGAATGGCGGCGTGTACGATGAGCTATGCGCGCCTGCTGTAGGCATTATCGGAGATACGATGCTGGTGTTTGGATCTACCTATACTTCTACTTTTACTATTTGGATGAGTACAAATCCAAAAGCCAATGAATGGAAGCCACTGGTAGATTCATTTTCATTAGGTGGTTGGGATCCCTCTTTTTTTACTAACGATGATGGGAAGTTTTATATGTATAATGGAAGCAGCAATAAATTTCCCATGTATGGTATAGAATTAGATAGAAAAACGATGGCGCCAATAGGATATAGAAGAGAAATGTATTTGCTTGAACCCTGGCGTTATGGCTGGCAACGGTTTGGTGAGTATATGGACAACACATTTCTCGATCCTT
>JADLCD010000177.1 GCA_020847395.1 Chitinophagaceae bacterium | reverse complement strand
TGTTCCTTCGCCAATGAGTTCTCTGCCTCTTTCCATCACTACCTCATCTGCTATTTCATATTCGCTGCTTACATCCTGGTAGCTTGTTATGCCGGCCCTGTCTTCTGTAAGTGCCAGCATTTGTTTTGCCCCGTCAAAGTCACCGGTAAACGCTCTTGCTTCCGCGTCGAGAAGAATAATATCCGATAGCCTGAAGATGACCAGGTTATTGTCGATAAAAGGAGTTGTTTTGGTATCAGGAGATTTATACTGAAAATTAGCATACTTGGTGAGCAAATACCCTTCGTCGGTGTTGCCTGAGGCCGCAGCTGCGGTTAATATTTTTTCATATCTTTTGTCGTCCGTTGCAGAATAAAACTGGTCTACAAATCCGCCGGCAGGAGAAATCCAACAGTCACCTTTTATGTTGTCAACCATGGAGCCACGTAAAAAAGTAGCGAAAAAACCAAAATCGGCTTCGTTGGTATTCGACCCAATGGCTTTGGTAGCTAATTCCCAAATATTTTCATTAGATGATTGCCCTTTCCAAATATTGGTATAAGTATCCATCGGCTCAAGAACATAACTGCCGTTATTTATCACTTCCTGGCAAGCCAAATGCGCATTGGCATAATCATGCTTCCATGCGTATATATGCGCCAGCAGTGCATAAACAGTGCCTTTATTAGCTCTCAATACTTTGCTTAAATCGCCGCCGGCAAAAGGCAATGAAGCTGCCGCCACTTTCAGGTCAGCAATACAACTGTCTAATACCTGCGCTTCGGGCGTTCTTGCTACCGGCGGTATGTTGCCGTAGTCAACATCATCGTACACCTCGGTTACGTAAACAGGATCTCCCCAAATACGAATAACATAAAAATAGGTAAAGGCCCGCATAAATAAGGCTTCTGCCAGGTAAGCCTTTTTTGCATCTTCGCTGGGGAAGATGGAAGTTGACATGCCATTTACGTTCTTTAAAATGATGTTTGCCTGTGCTATCAATTTATAAAACCTGCTCCAGTTCTGAAGCGAATTTTCAAGATAAGGAACGTATGAAAAATTAAAAGCGGGTGAACTGCTGGCTTTTAAAGTAGCATAATTCCAATCAGGGCTTTCAAATGAGCCGGAAACAAGATCACCATTGATGAAAAATGAGGCGTCCTGCTGCAAACAATTTCTTAATTGCACGTACATGGCATTCTCCGCCTGTTCTACCGAAGTTGCAGACGTCCAGAATTTTTCGCTATACGTGGAATTAATCGGCTCCTGGTAAATGTATTTTTTGCAGGAAGTAAAGCCTGTCATCAACAAAACAAAACTTCCAATGATATATACTGATTTAATTCGTATTCTTTTCATAACGCTACAAATTTTAAAATTAAAATTGTACATCCACACCAAATGTAATCTTGGTTGGAGTTGGGTAAAGCCCACCGGTATATACACCAAGCTGATCAACAAGTTCAGGATTGGGCATTGAGCTCTTTTTTAATGTAAGTATATTGTCAACAATGCCATATACCCGCAACCCTTTTAACTTGAGGGAGGTTAATGTTTTGCGCGGAATGGTATAATTAAGTATGATGTTTTTTATTTTAAAATAACTTCCATCCTCGTTAAACATGCTGGTAAAGGGAATATACTGATAGTAGCTGGGGCCAAAAGGATTTATAGAAGGAAAATCCGCTTTATACCCCGGGTCTTTTGCTTTTTCGGGCGTCCAGTAGTTTATGCCGGAAAGATCAGGCACCCTGCCTGCGGCAAATGTATATATGCTGCTGGAGTAACCGCCAACGATATTGCTGATTTGCTGCTGCATATAGGTGTTTACCACGGTACGCTTCCATGTAAATATGCTGAGTATGCTGATAGAAAAATTTTTGTAGGTAAATTCATTTACCCATCCTCCCGTAAGCTTAGGGTTAGGATCGCCGGTAGGTATCCTGTCGCCATAGGCAGCCCCGTTGTCTTCATCACTCCATACATCGCCGGATTTGTTTACATCTAACCATTTTGGATCTCCGGGCACTACTTTATGATTGCCTTTAAAATAAGTGAGCGAATTGCCTGTTAAAGGGTTAAAAGGAATTTCATCTGTATTATTATACACTCCTTCGTATTTCATCTGGAACATTTCGTAAATAGGCTGCCCCACGGAATATATCCTGTCAACTCCGTTCCAATCATTCTTTACAAAAGTTCGGTTATTATTGGGAAGTTTGGCAATGACATTTTTATTGAACGATAAAACCAGGTTCATATTCCACTGTACCTTGCTGGTTGGCGCAAGATTGCGCGTATTTAAAGTGATATCAACACCCCTGTTATTTACCCACAGGCTTTTGGCGTTAAAATTAATGCTTGAAAAGCCGGTATAAAACGGAAGGGAGAAATCAAAAAAACCATCTTTTGCCAGTTTATCATACACGTCAACGGTTAAATTGATTCTGCTTTTAAACATTTGTAAGTCGAAGCCCACATTTTTTTGAATAACTTTTGACCAGGTAAGGTTGTTTTTTGTAAGCCCGTTATTATAATCCGGCTGTATGGCGGTGGAGCCGTTATAGGTTCCTGAAATAACATAGGAGTTGTAAGGGGCGTAAAAATTAAGAGAATTGTCTCCAGACACACCATAGCTTCCCCTTATTTTGAAAAGAGAAACAAAACTGTTGAACCTGTCCATGAACTTTTCGTCAGATACTATCCAGCCGAGACCAGCCGCCGGAAAGTATCCCCATTTGTTATTGGCGCCAAATCTTGACGAAGCATCACCCCGGTAAGAAACATAGGCTATATATTTGTTGTTATAATCGTATTGGAGTTGGCCCAACAATGAAAGTATTGCGGCGGCTTTATAATCGGACCATGCACTTACATTTTCAGGAGCAACCCCCTGGATAACCTGTATATCGTTGGAGGGAATTTTAGATCCCAAAATATAATTACTATTTACAACGTCCGAGCTAAATTGCTGGCTTGCTGTTAGTGCCAACCCATGAGAATTTTGGCCAGCCCCCAACCGCTTTAGATAATTTAAAGTGTTAGCAAAAAAATACTGCGAATAGGTACCTTTCCTGGACAGTCCAAAAGAAGGCTGGGCCGCCGCATCAGGGTCCAATGCCGCTACTTCATCAATATTAGACGGTTGAAAAAAATCTCGATTGGTTGCCGTAATATAGGCACTGGCCTGCATAGAGTATCGTAAAGAAGGCAGTATGTCGTAATTGGTGGATAAGGAAGCCAGGTAATAATCATCAATATTCTTGTTTCTTAACTTATCATATAACCCCTGAAAATTAAGAGAATCAAATGCCATGAGCCGGTAAAAAGAAGTGGGCTGGCTATACCCCGAATACGGCGTATTGTCGCTACTATTATCATCAAACTTTCTTCCCCTTTGCCGGTCGCTTTTAGATAAGCCAATTACAAGCTGGGTATTGAATTTAGGGCTTATTTTAAAATCAAAACTATTGCGCATACTGTAGCGCTTTAACCCAAAGCCTTCAATAATACCCTTTTCATCGTAATAGTTTAGGCTCACCCTGTAATTTAAAATATCGGTTGCGGCATTGATGGAGGCATCCACATTTTTGATGGAACTTTGCCGATAAAATAAACCCTGCCAGTTGGTGGCATTATTATAAGAAGGATTGTACATATCGGTTAATAATTGAGGAACTGCTGCCAGGTTGGAGTAAGTAGCATATTGATTGATGATATCCATCTTTTGCTGGCGTTCTGCCGCGCCTGTAGCAGTTTTTAAAAGCGGTGGTTCATTGATAAGACCGCCATATACATTTACCCTGAACTCTGGTTTTAAAGAACGGCCGCGCTTTGTTTTAATATATACCACGCCGTTGGCGCCACGCGATCCCCATGCTGCCGTAGCTGCCGCGTCTTTTTGCACATCTACACTTTCAATATCGTTAATGTTAATACCGGCGAGAAAATTAGTTCCGGTTGCTCCCAAACTATTATTGATATCATCGGAGTTGACAGGAATGCCATCAATCACATATAACGGGCCACTTAATGCCCTGGCCTGAGATACTGTTGGGTCGTCGCCAATAGCCGTACTCACTCTTGAATTTCCCCTTATTACAACAGTTGGCGCCACGCCCGGTTCGCCGGTGCCAATTTGCACGTTCATACCGGCAACACGTCCCTGCATCAATTGATCTACACTCGGCGATGGCAGATTTTCAATGTCCTTAGAAACCACCGTGCTAATGGAAGATGTAGTGTTGCGCCTGAACTGGCGTTGAACACCTACAATAACCACATCTTCCATTTGCGATTTTTCGGATGGAGACATATTCACAATAATTGAAGTCTCAGTTTCTGAAACCCTTATTGTTTTTGCCTGGTATCCTGCAAATGTGATAGTGAGTTCAACGGAACTGGCAGGAACAGTGATAACAAAATTTCCGTTTTTGTCTGATAAGACCGTGGTCTTTGATTTTTTTAAAATAACAGTGGCACCCTCTAAAGCTGTGCTATTTGTAGCATCATGTACTACACCTGTTACTTGTCTTGTTTGTCCAATTGAGCTTAAGCTGCTAATAGACAAAAAGACGATTATAAGTACAACTAATGTGTACAGCCGTTTAAATTGCATAAGTCAATAGTTTGGTATGAAAAAAAACGCAACCAATACAAGTAACATTATAAACTTTAATACCTAAAAAGTACTTCTTGTTAAGTATTGCTTACACTGTAATACTCATGATTGATTGCACCAAAGTAGGTCTATTTTAGAAGAAAAAATTATGCAAACGTATGCGCTATTTTGCACAAACGACATAGGTTGTAAGGTAAATGTATGTATAGTTTAGGCAGTCCTCTTTATCAGGCATACTATAAATCTACCAAAGGGCATAACCGAAAAATAGAGATAAATGAAAGATGGGAATACTATAACAGAAAGCCCGTAAAAACCTCCATACAGGCTTAGGAAGGACATTAAAAATGTAACGCAGTATTGAGAAAGTTACTTTGGTAATATTAAACACAATAAGGGCTTTCATCGTTTTCAACTTCAGGAATAAACAATGATGGCTAAGATATTCTGGAAAGCGTTGACGATACTATTGCTATGCTAAGCGATAAATGTGGACAATAATGTCATTAACAAACGGTTAGTAAAAAACAAACGATCTTATTAAAAAACGGCCTCTATCTTCTATTTTGTTTACAATAAACATGTATATAATATAAAAAACCTGAAATACAAACCAACCATTTTCCTGCCTTCATATATCTATGGTTCGAAACAATAAGAATTTGCCCAATAGCCTGCAGGTAATTATCAGGGGCTGCCTGGCGGGAAACCGCGGTGACCAGGCCAAGCTTTATCACTTGTACGCATCAAAGATGATGGGCGTATGCATGTGGTATGCCCATAATCGTGAGGAAGCCGAAGAAATTTTGCAGGATGGTTTTATGCGCGTGTTTACGTACCTGCATCATTATAATGGCGAGGGATCTTTTGATGGCTGGATCAGGAAGATAATGGTAAATGCTGCGCTGTTAAAGTATCGCAGCAAATCTTCAAGGCTAAGGGTTGTTACCGCTTTTGATCAGTACCTGCATGATGTTGGCGAGGAAGCTTCTTTTGAAAATAATTTTGATAAAACGGAGCTTATGCAACTGGTACAAACCCTGCCTCCCGCATACCGCATGGTGTTTAACCTGTATGCATTTGAAGGTTTTAAACACCGTGAAATAGCAGAAGCATTGGGGATTTCCGAAGGTACTTCAAAAAGCAATCTCTCGGATGCGCGAAAACTTTTGCAAAAAGCACTATCTGTTCAACGTAAAACCGCTTCATCATAAATAATACTGATGCATGGATAAAAATATACCCGATATAGATCACGTATTCAGAACAGCTCATGAAGCTTACGAACAGGAGCCGTCTAACGAAGTTTGGCAAAAGCTGGAAGCGAGGCTGGATAAACGCGATGCTGAAAAGTACAGAAAATGGTTTTTGGGCTGGCGGATTGCAGGCGTACTCCTGTTTATAGCATGTGGTATTCTTGCGTTGTATAAATCTTCTTTGTTTGATACCAATCAAAACACTGAAGGAATTGCCAGCCGAAATAATCAAAACAGTGGTCGCCCGGTATCACAAAAAGATGAATTAACAAGGATTGATAAACCGGAAGCATTGGTTCCTGAAACACAAGTGCGGCAATCATCTGCTGATACCGCTGAGGCAAGAACAGCTTCAACTGAAATTGCCCGCGGAACAGAGAAAAGTATGATAGCATCCGGCTCTGAAAAAACAGGTGTAAAAAAAAGTGAACAGGCTCTTATAAGAAAGCGACAGCCTGTTTTGGATAAGCAAAAAAATGATAGCGCAATACAGGCAAATCAAAGGCAATATAATAACAGCGTAAAAGAAAAGAATGCTGAAAACAATGCTCTTACTAAAATACGCCCGCTAATAAAACCGGGTATTCAAACCATTGAAATAAATCAACGGGAAGTTATATTGAATCCTTACACTTCACTCAAACATATAGCGGTTGAAAAAACTTATCCAAAAAGCAATATTTCTTCAATTAAAATATCCCGTATGTCAAAACCTTCCTGGTCTGTAAGCGCATATGCATCCAACAATTGGAGCGGCTACAGAATAGACGACGATGATCATCACAACCGGGGTAACCGCGACGATCATAAAGATGACATCTTTGAAAGGGAAAGCCATGAAGGAGCTTTTACACTGGGCATAAATGTAGCCAGGCAATTCAGGAAATGGAATATTATATCAGGTTTATATTATGCGCAAATAAAAATAGGTATCGCGCCGCAGCATATTTACGCTTCTCCTCAATCAAATGGGAATATGGCATACAAATATGTTACCTCATCCGGTTATTACAACATCAATCCTGACTTTAATGGCGCCCCGGTAACAGGCGATAGTATTCAATCTGAGGGTGCAACACATAGTTTGCGCATCATCAGCGTTCCCCTCATGGCAGGATACAAAATAAGCAGTAAAAGATTTTCAATTATCCCGGCTTTAGGTATTGCTACGAATTACATTGCCGGAGCCAGGATAAAAACAACCTTAACAAACGCTGGCAACACAGATAAACTTTCTGTAAACAGGTTAAGCGGCATGCACCATTTTTACTTTGATTTTACGGCACAGGCATATCTGCAATACGGCATTACAAAAAAATGGGCAATCAACCTGATACCGTCCATGAAATATGCTATTACGCCCGTAACAAAGGATAATGTAGTGAAAACTTTTCCGTACAATTTTGGCGTTGGAGCAGGCATTACCTACGAGTTTTAGTATAAA
This sequence comes from Chitinophagaceae bacterium, assembly GCA_020847395.1. Taxonomy (GTDB): domain Bacteria; phylum Bacteroidota; class Bacteroidia; order Chitinophagales; family Chitinophagaceae; genus Agriterribacter. The sequence continues at coordinate 31,084 of JADLCD010000177.1, read as the reverse complement.
GTATAGTAATATAAACTTAAGCAACGATCTATGAAATGGTTAAGGATCTCCTGCCTGCTATTTGCTGGTTTTGCCGGATATACTCCTCTTAGCGCACAACAGATAGATTCATTGCTTAATACGAATAAGCAAGCTACAAAGTTCCGCCCTAAGTTATTATACACTATCGCGTACAATAAGTATACTGTTTCCAGCGGCGCATCTTACATTATACCCGGTGCGGCTATCCTGTACGGTGTTGGTTCAATGGCCACGCGCCAGTTAAAAAAATGGAATGACGATACAAAATATGAATTATATACAGAGCATCCGCACAGTAGTTTCAGGGCAGATAATTATTTGCAGTTTGCTCCGGCGGTCTGCGTATATGGTCTGAATGCGGTGGGCATAAAAGGAAAGCACAATATAAGAGACAGAACCATGATATACCTCATATCTAATCTTATTCTGAATACTACAGTATACTCTTTAAAACATGTAACACATGAATGGCGTCCTGATAATTCCGATCATTATTCATTTCCTTCGGGACATACAGCAGAAGCATTTGCCGGTGCGGAGTTTTTGTGGCAGGAATATAAAGATGTATCACCGTGGTATGGAATAGCCGGTTATGCAGCCGCCGCATCTACTGGTTTTTTGCGGATGTATAATAATAAACACTGGTTAGGAGATATAGTTGCCGGCGCCGGTATAGGTATGGCGTCTACCAAACTGGCTTACTGGCTTTTTCCTTATGTACAACGGAAGTTGTTTAAAACTACGGAGCTCAATACGATTGTGATTCCTACATATAATAATCATACAGCGGGGCTCGCATTAGCTTATCACTTCAGGTAAAATTAGCCGGTTGAATAATTTTATTTGAAAGTAAATGCGAGTGTTATCACATTAGCATATAAGTCTGTGCTTTGTATATAATGACCATACCGTATATCCATCGCCGGTATATGACGGTTTATAATACCAGCCGGAGGCGCAAGATGAACATTAGCGCCTGCAAACTGACTTGTTAAGGCAGACAAGGAATAATTGCTCGTATAATATTTATCCGCGGAAGTGTGCGCTTCATAAGGCGCAAAATAAGTTGACGCTGTTTGTGTGTAATAACGGTAATATGGCGCGATGGAAAAGAACGATGTTATTTTTACCGGCAGCTCAAATTGTACGGTATGCGCTTTAATGCCCCAGTTGTCTGTATAATACCTGTAAAATGTTCGCAAAACAATATGGTCGCCAAGAAAATAATTAAGCCTGAAACCAACCGGAAGTTTTACTCTTGATGAGGGCAGGTTTTCCACGTGAACAGACCCATCGGTAAAGTATACCCTGTGAAAAGGAAGCCCGAGATAACCATCCTGAGCAACGAGGTCGGTGGTTAAGCTCAACTGCATCCTGGTATTTACAATTTGAGTAAGAGATACAGATGCTGTAAAAGTATTTCTGCTACTCGATGGAATATTATCTTCTTCATCATCATGAGAACCGCCACCTGACCGTATGGTTCTTCCGCTTGCCGTTGTAATAGTAGTAGGCGTGGTTTGCACCACTTCAGATGCGGGGATCAACTCTGAAGGATAGATCATTTTTACTTTATCAAAGAACCCGGATACCTTTCCATTGATTTCTGTATTTGAGCTGAGCTTTTTACCGGTATGCAGTTCAAGTCCGAATGATGTATAATTATATTCCCCGGAATAATATACTCCGATACCAAAACTATTTCCTTTGATGCTTTCTACGTTCCAGTTTGCAGAAGGATATACCCGGGTACCCTGAGTACCGGATGCGCCGGTTTTTGAAACATACGCCGATGATGCCGCAGTATGGTGATCTATACCGATACCAACGCCCAGTGTATGTTTGCTGTGTTTACTATCCCAGCCTACAAATTTTACATCAATACCATTAGAAAGATCTGTCACATGCTCATTGCCAACGCCACCTGTAACTGCAGAATGATTGCCTTCCTGGCTATAATAACTGGATACAAGATTGATCTCATCCAAACGTAAAGGCTTTGATTCATACACCGTATCCACAGGTTTGGAAGACTGAGCGAAGCCATTCAAAAAGAGTATAAAAATCCCTACCAGTGTTAAGCAGATTCTACGCATGTAAACAAAATAAAAATTGAAAAATTAATTACAGCCGCAACCACCGCCGGTCTTGCCACCGTTAGCGCCGGCAGCGCCCTCGCGGTATGTTTGAAAATTGAGCTCCGTTTTTTCATCCGCTCTTGCACCAAGAGACATATCCGCATCATTAAGCCTGCTTTTCTGATATTCTTTCACACTTTTACACGACATGCTGATGCAAACAAATACTACCAGCATCATTAATAACTGCTTTCTGTTTTTCATAAATAGTGTTTAGTTAAAATGAATGTTTTTGCTTGTGTAAATAATATCGTCATCATTAATTACAATGGCCTCCATATTTTTAATCTGGTTAATCATATCTAATCCTGCTTTTACACCCATAATGGTTACCGGTGTAGCCATGGCATCGGCAATTTCAGCGTTAGGCGTTATTATGGTTACGCTTTTAATGCCTCTTACAGGCAGCCCCGTTCTGGGGTTAATGGTGTGAGAATATTTAACGCCATCTATCATAATGAATTTTTCGTAATTGCCCGAAGTGGCAACAGCCATATCGGCTACACTCAGGTAAGAAAATATTTTGTCGCGCAGATTGGGATTTACTATCCCGATTGTCCAGGCACTTCCATCGGGTTGTGCGCCCCAACAGGTAAGGTCGCCTGAAGCATTAACGATACCACTTTTTACACCAGCTGCTTTCATCAGTTTTTTAGCCATCTCCGCCGCATAGCCTTTTCCAATTCCGCCAAAACCAATGCGCATTCCTTTTTCTTTCAGCATTACGGTTTCCTCTTTTTCATCCAACAGGATATTCCGGTAATTGATCAGCCTTACCATTCGTTTGGCATTTCTTTTATCCGGCAACTGCGTCATGGTAGTATCAAAATTCCATAGCTTTTTATCAATGGATCCGTAACTGATATCAAAAGCCCCCTGAGTTATTTCCGAAAGCCGGATGCTCCGCCTGACCAGGTTAAACATTTCGGGGCTCACCTGTACTGGTTTTTCACCTGCATATCTGTTGATGAAATTTGTCTCGCTGTTATCGTTAAATGTTGTCAACAGTTTTTCTATACGCTGTATTTCATTTACGCCCAAATCAATCATCCTGTTTGCCCATTCACTATCCCTGCCCACAACACTTATTTCAAACTGGTTCCCCATCAGTTTCATAGTTTGTTTATACAGCATGTTATCTGTTACCGGCTCATTGGTTGTCATTCATTGCGGATTTTAATTCTTCCATAAAAGCAGTTGATCCCTGCCGTGGATAACCATCCCAGGTTTTCAATACAACGCCCTTTGCATCTAACAAAACGGTGAAAGGAAAATGCCCTTCTCTATTATACTTTTCAGCAAGCATATCGTTCTGCTTTTGCTGTGCGGCTGTTAAACGGTTTTTTTTCAGCCTGGGAAAATCTGCGTTAACCATTACCAGTTTTTTGCTGAACGCCTGTGCAAATGGCTCGCTGTTAAATATCTCTTTGTGCATTCGCATACAAGGCCCGCACCAGTCTGAGCCCGAGAAGTTCAGTAAAATCAGTTCATGCTTTTGCTCCGCCTCTTTTTTAGCCTGTTCAAAATCTGTAAGCCATAAAGAAACAGTAGAAAGCGCAAAAACATGCAATGCAATAAATAACAATTTCATGTAAATCAAATTTTATCCGGTTTTTTAAGATGCCGGCAAAATTGTAAGTACGGTTTGCCAATGCAAACGGGCTACACTAATGCCATTAGGGATCAACATATATTATATAGACACCACATTAAATAAAATTGGTTGGGTAAGTTTTAACGATAACATTTTTGTTAACAAACACTTTACAATAATTGCCTTTGTTGTGTACTGCTTATTTTGCAATACCATAAACAATACATGCAAAGAAAGATCAGTAACAGTATTTATCTCCTCATCCATCAGTTCCACTTCAGTTAAAATGCTGTGTGTATCTTTTTTTAAATTATATTGGTATCTATAATCTGCGCATCAACGATTTTAATTTGTAGTATGTATTATAATATACCCGGCAATCTTAAAGGGCTTACAGAAAATGAATTGAAGCAATCGAGGGCACAATCCGGATATAATGAAATAGATGCTTCCGGTAAAAGCACCTGGTTGAATATGCTGGCAGATATTTTTAAAGAGCCGATGCTTATTCTTTTAATTGTTGTTTCATTAATATACCTGGTTACAGGCAATTATGGCGAAGCTATTTTTATGTTATCAGCGATTGTAATTGTTTCTGCCATCTCTTTTTACCAGGACAACAGGAGCAAAAAGGCATTAGAAGAACTGGAGAAACTAAGCGAGCCGCTCAGCACTGTTATACGGGATTCAAAAATTATAAAAATTCCTACTTACGAAATAGCGGTGGGTGATCTCTGCATTACCGAAGAAGGAAAAGCCATCAACGCGGATGGAACAATTATTCACAGCAATGATTTTTCGGTTAATGAATCCGCGCTTACAGGTGAAAGTTTTTCGGTGTTTAAAGACAGCGCATCTGAAGACAACAAAGTATATAGCGGAACCATTACAGTTTCAGGGTTGGCAGTTTTTAAAGTAGAAAAAATCGGCAAACAAACCCGCATCGGGAATATCGGGGAATCCATCTTAACTATTAAGGAAGAAAGTTCGCCCTTGCAAATCCAGATCAGGAGTTTTGTAAAACTCATGGCGATTATAGGGATCATTGTTTTTTTGATGATATGTGTAATAAGTTTTTACCATAGCCGGAACCTGGTAGCAAGTTTGTTGAACGGGCTCACATTGGCAATGTCCATACTTCCTGAAGAAATTCCTGTTGCCTTTACAACCTTTATGGCATTAGGCGCGTGGAAACTAATGCGGGATGGCATCATCATTAAAAGAAGCAGCGTAGTAGAAACATTGGGAAGTACCACTGTTATTTGTACTGATAAAACAGGCACCATCACCGAGAATTCAATGAAATTAAAATTGCTGTACGACTTTAAAACTGATCAAACATTTGATGAGCACGCTTTTGGCGATGCAAACCTGCAAGAGCTGATAACGTATGCTATGTGGAGCAGCGAGCCTGTTCCTTTTGATCCGATGGAAAAAACACTGCATGAAGTGTATGAAAAAACACAACATGATGTAAGACGTGATTACACATTATTCAGGGAATATCCGCTGGATGGCAAACCGCCTATGATGACCCATCTTTTTGAAAATAATGCAAAGCAAAGAATCATAGCCGCGAAAGGAGCGCCGGAAGCAATACTTAATGTTTGTAGCATTGCAGATGATAAAAGGAGTAGCGTGATAAACCTGGTAAAAGATTTCGGCAGGCAGGGATATCGCACATTGGGCGTAGCAAGCTGTAATTTTGAGGGAAATAATTTTCCAGCCAGGCAACAGGATTTTGAATTTAATTTTTTAGGGTTGGTTGTATTTTATGATCCGCCAAAAGAAGGAATTAAAAATGTATTCCGGCAAATTTATGATGCGGGCATAAAGGTAAAAGTAATTACAGGCGATAATGCGGATACAACCAATGCCATAGCCTTGCAGGCAGGCATCATAAATAATACAGAAGCAGTGAATGGAAATGATTTAATAGAATTGAGTGATGAAGAACTTCAGAACAGATCGGAAAACACCATTTTATTTACTCGTATGTTTCCTGCGGCCAAACTGGCCGTTGTAAATGCACTTAAAAGTAAAAATGAAGTAGTAGCTATGCTTGGTGACGGAGTAAATGACGCGCCTGCACTCAAAGCAGCTCATATAGGCGTGGCCATGGGAAACAAAGGAACTGAAATTGCCAAAGCTGCCGCTTCGTTAGTGATTACTAATGACGACCTGGAGAAACTGATTATAGGGATTGCCGCCGGAAGAAGAATTTATGCCAATATAAAAAAAGCGGTACAGTACATCATATCTATTCATATCCCTATTATACTAACGGTTTCGCTGCCATTATTTTTAGGATGGATTTTTCCACAGGTATTTACACCTGTGCATGTAATTTTTTTAGAACTTGTTATGGGACCCACCTGTTCCATCGTATATGAAAATGAACCAATAGAAAAAAATGCGATGCTGCAACCTCCCAGACCCATCACTGCTACTTTTTTAAACTGGCGTGAACTTACCATCAGTATTATACAGGGAATAGTAATTACTATCGGCGTTTTATTCGTTTATCAATTCACGGTTCAAAATGGCGGTAATGAAGAAAAGACAAGAGGAATGGTATTCAGCACATTGATCTTCGCTAATATTTTATTAAGCTTTGTTAATCGCTCTTTCTATTACAGCATTTTTGAAAGTTTTAAAAACAGGAACCTGTTGTTGCACACCATAACTATTATTATACTTGTTTTGCTTTTTGCCATTCTCTACATTAATCCGATTTCAAATTTCTTTAAAGTGGACCGTTTAAGTTTTAAGGAAATAAGTATAGCCTTTTTATCCGCATCGTTATCTGTACTATGGTTTGAAGTGTATAAGTCTGTCAAAAGAATAAGGCAGGGTAATGGTACAGGGGCTGCTGTGAAAGTTGATGACCACAAAAGTCGGGAACTTTCTTCCCGGTTTTAATATGGCATTGGCAAACATGCTACTACTAAACACTGTTCGAATTACCAAAAATAGCCGGGTTTTTGATGGATGCATTCAATTTAGAAAAGCATCATTGTATCTAAATCTTACAGAATTTATACATTTACTCCAAATAAATACCCGACCAATGCAGTTAATGCCATAGCAAAAGTGCCCCAAAGGGTAATCCTGACGATGGCTTTTGTTATGCCAGACCCACCCGTGCGTGCAGCAAAAGCTCCAAGAATGGCCAGAAACACTACAGAAAAGCCATACAGGAAATATTCCATATTCTTTACAGGAAAAAACAAAACTACTATTAATGGCAAAATACCACCGGAAGTAAACGCTGCGCCTGAGGCCAACGCCGCCTGAATAGGGTTAGCCTGTGTTACTTCATTAATACCGAGTTCATCTCTAAGATGTGCTTCGAGGGCGTTATGCTCGGTCAGCTCTTTGGCAACAAGCCTGGCGGTTTCTTTTTTCAGCCCGCGCTTTTCGTATATTTCTGACAGCCTTTGCAATTCAATTTCCGGCATTTCGTCCAGTTCCTGCTGTTCTCTTTTGATGTCTGCTTTTTCCAGGTCTGTTTGCGAGCTTACGGATACATACTCTCCGGCAGCCATTGATAAAGCTCCTGCAACCAGGCCTGCCAGCGCGGCTAAAACAATCGTCTCCCTGGTGTTGCTGGCAGTGGCAACACCAATGGCAATGCTGGCAACAGATAATATGCCATCGTTAGCTCCTAATACTGCTGCCCGCAGCCAGTTGCTCTTATGTATATAGTGATTGTCCAAATAATCATCAAGGGTATCCTTTTGTTTATTGGCTGTCATTTTGTATTATTTTATAATAGATTTTAAAACTCTTCTTCGGCTGCAGGGTTCACCTAATTAGATATTTGTTTTAGTGAAGATAACAGTACTAAAAAGGCTGGAACGGTAGCCGTTAATTTTTCTTGCATTACCAAAATAGCATTGAATCTGCTCCCTGTTTCGCTTGAAAAGATATTTAATTTTTACGTAAGAAAAGCAAAGTAGTAGTGTACAGTTGAATTGATTTCCCGGCAGGTTATAAAGGTTTAATCAACTGCTTATTACAGGTTACAGGTATTACTAAATAAAACAGCAACTCCTTTTGAGGGAATTGCCGTTTAATTTTCTGTAAGATTTTCCCATCTGGAAAAAACTCCTGTAGCCCTAACGGGAAAATTATCTAACTATATAGTTGACGATCTTTTGAAATTTAGCGAGCTGCCGAGCTGTCAACCTGGCAGAGACAAGAACATTATTGATAACTAAATCCACGCAAATGTAAAACAGGCCCGTTCAGATAAAAACATCAAGACACTTTTCAATAAATTGTCTTATAATTTAGAAATAGATCCTGACGAGAAAGCCGAGGTATGGTTGAAAGAATAAAATTCGTCATTGACATAATTAGTGCGACTATCTGTTATTTTTTCTTCAAATACCTATGCTTCTCTAACCTTTCTTCAAGTTATTCAAAAAACTGTCCAAAAGGACAATCCTTTTTTAACTCCTACAGATGGCTGTCGAAATAACCATATAGGGTAAACACTTATTGTTTTTTCAATTATCGGGTAATTCAAACCTGCCTACTGATAGCTGCCTTTCTTCCAAAATTGATGAAATTAAATTAAGGGATTGTCATTTTGTGAGCAACAGGATGGCTATTAATGTATCGAATTACCTCTTCAAATACTTCATCTTTTCCTTTTCTTAATCCTTCAATGGTCGGTCGGATTTCTACGTCTGGAGTGATACCTATCCGTTGTGTCTCCTTACCATCCGGATAGTATACTCCTATTGAACTCATACTTACGCGGTATCCACCTGGTAAAGGAATGGTCACGACATCTCCATCGGCTCCAGCCGTATGGTTACCTATTAACGTAACATTCGATGCAGTTTGCAAAGCCATTACTGTGAGCTCTGCCATACTTTGCGTTCGCTCGTCTATTAACAAAACAGTTAACCCTTGAAAAGGGAATTTATTCTTTTTCCCCGTGTAATGATCTTTTGAATATGCATACATTCCGGGAAAATCAACCATTGGCATTGTGAATCGAACAAAAGGCTTACGTTCTGCGTTCAAATAATTGGAAAGTTTTGGATAAAGGCTCTTAGGATAGTTTCTCAAATCAAAAATAATCGCTTTTGCCCCTGTCAGTTCTTTCATTACGTCGTCTATTTCTCCGTATTGCAATATGCCCATATTTACATATCCTATATTGTCATTCGTTAGTTTCCAGGCTCGCTCAATGTTTTTTTTGTTTTGACCATCTGCCAAATACCAGAGAGGATATCTGTGAACAGTTTTTTCGCTTATTAAACCATTTCTTTCAATTTCTATTGTTGCTGAGTCTTTGTTGCCATTTAGAAGCATCGTTTTCATGTCTCGTATTCGACAGTCTTGATTGGAAGCACTAATATATCTTCCTTTTTCATCTATAATTTCTTTTAAAGGACGTTGGTTTATTTTTAGTATGATATCTCCATACTTTATATCATCTATTTTGCTTAATGAATCGTTGTAAAAGCCTGTCACAACAGCTTTATCTTTTATAATTGTATACTCAAATATAGGTGCCTTATCACCAAAATAATTCAATGTTTGCGGTGTATAGAAAAATCGTGAGTGACTATCATTAATAGAAGCTGCCAATTCCAATATGGACAAATGATATGATAGTGTATCGACAGCATCCTTGAACTTTGGCACCATCTCAGATAATACGGTATCCCAATTCCTTCCAATAGCATACTTGTATGGAAAGAAGTAATTAACAATGTTCCAATAGCGACTTAGTGTAAGTAATCTAAGTGGTGTCGACGGGTATATCGAATCTGCGTATGCCTTCTCAGTTTCATAGTTCATACTAGCCGCTTGTATGAATAGAACCTTTTTAAAAGGGGTATAATAATTTTTCTTCTGATTTCTGTTCTTCAGAATATAGCTTAACTTTTTTATCAATTCTGTTGTAAAAGCTGTTGAATCATGTAACCATTCCATATTGTAATTGACGGCTACATATTCAGGCAAGGAATCTGGACAGCGATTACACCGTTGTATTTCTCCCAAACTTTCAATCCAAGAAAGAAAATAATTGCTGACTTCTTTTTTATTTTTCATTCTGGAAACTTCAGTCACCCTGGTAAGAAATTCGTTGTCCCAATCTATCTTACCTTTTGCAATAGTAGGATGATAGTATTTTAGGAATCCCCAAAGCTTACAGAAAGTAGCGATATTTTGAACTTCTGTCTGACAATATACTTTTGCACTTAAAAAAGCTAACAGAATCAATAACTGTAACGTCTTCATAAGATTGCTATATAAATGAAAAATGAAATAACAACAATCAAATTAAATACTATGTTGGGGACCAAGGTAACGTGTTAATAAGAATTAAATAGTTAATTCACAAACGGAAGGTGTGTTTGCATGAAAAGAAAAAAGAACTGACAATCCGTCACGGTTTAGGTGAGATAGATCGTGCAACGTACGAACTTACTTTAGAGCATTTAACCGATCAAATGGAGGGGGTTTATAAAGAATTGAACATAGTTCCTAAAAAGATATCTAACCTTGAAAGCTTGCTTAAAAATTCGCTACAAAAGCTCGCAAATATCCGTTCTATGTGGAGTTCCAGCGGTCTCGATTATAAAAGAAGAATTCAAAATACCCTGTTTCCTGAAGGTATCTTTTACGATGCAAAAAATCATCAATATCTAACTAAGAAAATAAATGGTTTCTTGTTTGTAACTATTCGACTTTCAAACGAATATGGTTTAAATAAAAACGGAGATTCTCAATTTTATTGAAAATCTCCGAAATGTAGCCCGTACGAGAATCGAACTCGTGATTCATCCGTGAAAGGGATGCGTCTTAACCCCTTGACCAACGGGCCGTTTTGTTTTTGGGAGTGCAAAGATATAGTTACAGGCATATCCATCCAAAACTTTTTCTAAAACTCTTTTTTGCGAATGGAGATTGTGAATCCTTCTTTCACTTTTGTTAAACATAAGTCGTAAATTCGCATCTCAATTTTTAAAAAGTTAAAACAAATTGACAATGAGCACAGTAAAAGTTGCTATTAATGGTTTCGGAAGAATAGGACGGTTAGTGTACCGCCAGATATATAACATGGATGGAATTGATGTTGTAGCGATCAATGATCTTACCAGCCCGAAAGTGCTGGCTCATTTATTAAAATACGATACCGCGCAGGGGCGCTTCGATGCCGATGTAAAAGCTACAGAAAACTCCATCATTGTAAATGGTGATGAAGTAAAAATATATGCACAAAAAGACCCCGCACAAATTCCCTGGGGCGAGCATGATGTAGATGTAGTATTAGAATGTACCGGCTTCTTTACAGATAAAGATAAAGCTGCCGCACACATTAAAGCAGGTGCTAAAAAAGTAGTTATTTCCGCACCTGCTACAGGAGATTTAAAAACAATTGTATTCAATGTAAACCACCATATTCTTGATGGTTCTGAAACAATCATCAGTTGCGCATCCTGCACCACTAACTGTCTTGCACCAATGGCAGATGTGCTTGATAAAAAATTCGGTATCGTTTCAGGTATTATGACTACCGTTCACGCCTACACGAACGACCAGAATACACAGGATGCTCCTCATGCAAAAGGCGATCTTCGCCGTGCAAGAGCAGCAGCCCAGAATATTGTACCTAACAGCACCGGCGCCGCTAAAGCCATCGGTTTGGTATTACCCGCACTAAAAGGAAAATTAGATGGCAGCGCCCAGCGTGTGCCAACCCTCACAGGATCACTTACCGAGCTGGTAACTATCCTTTCTAAAAAAGTTACTGTTGAAGAAATAAATGCAGCCATGAAAGCCGCTGCCAACGAATCATTCGGCTACACCGAAGATGAAATTGTTAGCAGCGATATTATCGGCACAACCTATGGTTCATTATTTGATGCTACTCAAACAAAAGTATTAACAGTAGGCGATACACAGCTTGTAAAAACAGTAAGCTGGTACGATAATGAAATGAGCTATGTAAGCCAGCTTGTACGCAGTGTAAATTATTTCGCTAAGTTAATCAGCAAATAATTGTTATGAAGCCGGCCGCAGTGCATGTGGCATCTTCATTTCGCGTGCCCCTATGAATATCGTGGTGCACTCTTGTACGTTCATAACTATATTCAGCAGCGTTCCTGCTGCTTAAACAGGCAAAGAGATTGTTAAAGATTCTTCACCATAGATAGTGAGTATAATATATCTTAGCATTCTCTTTGCTTTTATTATTGTCTAAATCCTCTGCAATATGTCAAAATTCTCTTCGTATAATTTTAAAGGTCAAAAAGCATTAGTGCGTGTTGACTTTAACGTACCCCTAAATGATAAACTTGAAATTACCGATGATACGCGTATGCGTGCAGCAGTGCCTACCATTAAAAAAATATTGGGCGATGGTGGCAAAGTAATCCTGATGAGCCATTTTGGTCGTCCTAAAAAAGGACCGGAAGACAAATATTCATTAAAGCACCTGGTAAAACACCTGAGTGATTTATTAGGAGGCGCCACTGTTTTATTTGCTAATGATTGCATTGGTGAGCAGGCTTTTCTCACCGCTGATATGATGAAAACAGGTGAAATATTATTGCTGGAAAATCTCAGGTTTTATAAAGAGGAAGAAGCCGGTGATGAAGGTTTTGCAAAAAAACTCGCTTCCCTTGGTGATGTATATGTAAATGATGCTTTCGGAACTGCGCACAGAGCACATGCTTCCACTTCTATCATCGCTAAATTCTTTCCTGTTGAAAAAAGAATGTTTGGCTTATTGATGGAAGGTGAAGTAAACAGCGCTGAAAAAGTATTGCATCAATCAGAAAAACCATTTACCGCTATTATTGGTGGCGCAAAAGTTTCAGATAAAATTCTCATTATCGAAAACCTTTTAAAAAAGGCTACCGATATTATTGTTGGCGGTGGCATGGCTTATACTTTCATGAAAGCGCAAGGTGGCAAAATAGGTAATTCACTTTGCGAAGAAGACAGGCTTGATGTTGCGAAAATGTTGTTGAAAAAAGCAGAAGAAAGTGGTGTTTGTATTCACCTGCCTTCTGATTCTATTATAGCAGATAAATTTGACGCGAATGCTAACACATCTTCAGCTCCAAGCAATGATATTCCAGACGGCTGGATGGGGCTGGATATAGGTGAAAATGCCCGTGAACAATTCACCAATGTCATTAAAAAATCAAAAACCATTTTATGGAATGGGCCAATGGGCGTTTTTGAAATGGCAAAATTCCAGGGTGGCACAAAAGCTATTGCAGAAGCAGTGGCAGAAGCAACACAAAATGGTGCGTTCTCACTCGTTGGCGGTGGCGATTCTGTTGCGGCAGTTAATCAATTCGGCTATGCAGATAAAGTGAGTTATGTATCAACAGGAGGAGGTGCAATGCTTGAATATTTTGAAGGTAAAACCTTACCCGGCATAGCGGCTGTATCAGCTTTATAGCAAGCAACTGTACTTACATATATTTTCAAAAATAAAAAACTCAATAAAGACTTATTTATTGAGTTTTTTATTTTATAACAGTACCAAAAGGATGATCGTTTTAGTTAATTTCCCTGTATAAATGTGGTTATTGCTATTATCAGTTTTTCATCAACCGGCAACGTGATGGCATTATAAGATTTAATATTTTCCTCCCTGCTACTAACTTTTTTCAGAACATGGTTAACACTGTCCAGTATCACCAGCTCACTTTCAGGATTAGCGGCATGCAATAAGGTTGCATCTTCAACTTTTACCTGTAAATCGCTGGAGCCTTGTAATATCAATACCGGGATTTTTAAATTTTTTATTATCACCGGGGGGTCGTATTTAAACCAGGAAATAATATATGGCTGCACACTGGGTCTGAAAACGCTTTGCAGTATAGGTGGAACGTTTTTAACCATCATTCCTGATTTTAAGCTGTCAAGTATTTTATAAGCAGCATCTCTTACAAAGGGCAATTGTGTACTGAATTGTTCTCTTAAAATTTTATCTACCGGCTGGCCGGCGCCTGAAATAGAAACAATTTTTTTAACATCAGCATTACTGGCTAACATGCCTATTAACGACCCTTCGCTATGACCAATAACTATTATGTCTGAAAATCTTTTATCCTGCCTGATGAGTTGTATCCACTCCCTGGCGTCATTTACATAATCATCAAATCTAAGATCAGCTTCATTTTTCATGGAAGCAATACTTTCAGCAATTCCTCTTTTATCATATCTAAGGGTGGCAATCTTTTGTTGCGCCAATGCAACAGCTATTTGTTTATATGTATCTGTTTTTATCAGCGGACCATTTCCATTTCTATCTGTTGGTCCGGAACCAGCAATAATTAAAGCAACCGGGATTTTCCTGAATTTTTCAGGCGTGGTAAGTGTCCCGAAAATATCGCCTGTTTTTGTATGAAGCACAATAGTGGTCTCCGTAAAAGTAGTATCATGCGTATTTCCTGCAAAGCTTTGATTAAGAAAAGCAATCAATAAAAAGGTTGTTAATGCTTTCAGCATACAATGGTATTTAATATAACACTGCATAAAGATACGATTACACACAACATTACTTCAATAGCAATATTTACAGCCTGCTGAAGTCTTATTTTCTGATTATTTTTCTAACCTCTACCCTATCTTTAAACACCGCTCTTACTATATACATACCTGAAGGCTGGGCAGCAAGATCAATAGTATAAAGATTAAGCGCGCCACCTGAAGTATTGATATTCCTGATGAGTTGCCCGGTAACAGTATATACCTGCACCGCCTGCAATTTTTCAGGAGCCGGGTAAAACTGCACATATACTATACCGGTAGTAGGATTAGGCGTTACCATAAATCCTTTTGCTTTAAGATTAGGGTTAACCGTAACCGTAAACACATTTACATCATCAATATAAATATTGCTTTGATTGTAATTGCTTACATGGAAAGACAGCAGTATGTTTCCTTTATCAATATAATTAAGAAGATTAACAGTGTCTTTACGCCACTCGGTAGTTGCCGGGCTAAAAGTTGTTGCCACTGTATTTTTAGTATAAAGTGAAGTGCTGTATTTTTTGTACATGGATTGATAAGTTGCACCACAATCCCGGCTAAGTAATACTTCCAGAGTATCTACATATGATTGTGCACCGGAGCTTACTGCCGGCGCCGCCGCTATTTTAAAGGTAAGATAGGCGGAATCCACTCCGGTAAAATATGTTTCCGGTAAACGTAGTAAAGCCTGTCGCCCGTTACCATAATCGTCTGCTGTTTTTTGCATGCTCGTTTTACCTGTGCTTGCAACACCATCTTCTTTTTGCCAACCTGCCGTGTTTTCATTGGTTAATACATCCCATCCCTGCGGTAAGGTTCCATCGCCTTCAAAACTTTCTTCTACATTAGTAACAGGAGTATAATATAATATTGTTTTTGATAAGGCATTATTTGTAGTATCCTCATCTGCTTTGCCGTTAGGCAGAGACAGTTTTATTGATAATGTATAATTACCCTGTTCAATTGCGTACTGTGGCAGGCGTATGGAAGTGGTATCCCAGGAAGCGAGGTTGCCCGTCCAGTTGTATACATCTTTTACCTCACTGTTAAGTATAACCGAAATATTTAACGCAGTTAATGTTTCACTGCCTTTATTTCGTATACTTATTAACGGCGAATATGAAGATGCACATAAACGCTGCGCCGGTTCGTATAACCCTAATAATGCTGCATCGTTATCATATAAAGTTACGGGTGTGCATCCCTGTGAGTTTAATAAAGATGACCGGTAAGTTAATAATGCAGACTCCATTCTTTCTACCTGCTCCGTAGTAAACATAATGAGGCAGCCATCATAACTATAATCCATATAGTTTTGATACATTATACCATTGCCGCCGGAAGTACAGCGATCTGTTTTAATACCCGAACTGCAACCGGTACTTGAATTTGCCTGGTTGGGAGTATCATCCACATAATCGGTGCCGGTGCATGCACCATCATCATCTCCCCAAATATGATAGAGGTTGAAATAATGTCCTGTTTCGTGGCATAATGTTTTGCCGGTATTATAGTTGGTATAGCTTCCTCCGGGCAGCGTCCTGTAATCAATTACCACACCCTGCGCGTCATCCACGCCATCACCAGGAAATGTTGAATAGCCCAAAAGATTATCATTTAGCCTGCACACCCACACATTGAAATAATTGTTGGTGTCCCAGCTATCATTTCCGCCTGAACCGGCGTACTTCACTTTATCATCATAGGTAAATGAAGCTGACGACGATGTTGTTGTTCTTGTAATGCCGGTTGAAGGTGCACCATCCGGTGTGCGCTGTGCAAGGCAAAACCTGATTTTTGATTTTGCAAATAACGACTTAAACCATGCAGGAATAGATGCACTGTCTGCATCAGTTCCCGAAAATGCATTGTTAAGTTTATCAAGCTGTGCCTGAATTTGAGCGTCAGTAATAGCAGAAGGATCACTTAATACAATATGAAAAACTACTGGTATGGTATAAGTTATTTGAGCATCAGTTTCTTTTTGGGATGCAGCTTTTCTTTGCTGCAAACGCAAATTGAAATTATCGCGGTTTTGCTCAAACATTTTCCGGAGTGAAGTATTATTTTCAAACAGGGAATCCAGCCTGGGCATTGTAGCACAATGATCCTGCGCCATTAATCCGGATGTACAAACAAAAGATATCAGTACACTTATATAGCGTATAAAACGGCATTTCATTAACATGTTTGTTTATACGATGAAATAACTAAAAGGGATTGTTACGGGTTTGATAAAATGTACTTGCCGTTTTAAATAATCTACCAATTGAGGTATTTAATGGACAGGTTAAAAAGCAAAGAAAAATGTTATGTAACGGAGAAACTGTGTCTTCTTAAACCTTCTGAACTTGCACCGGTTACTGCTGCGCTTATGGAGAAAATGAATAGCGCAACTTTCAGTGAAGAATATATCAGGGTGATTAATGATAGTGAAATGTTATTTTGAAAAGGAAGGAATTTCAACTTTATAACAATATAAAATTGATTTGCAGATCATTTTCAAAAAGGGTGCATTCAAAATTGTCGCTGGCTGGTGGGGACACCAGCCAGGGCGGCCGTTGCTATTCCCAATCGGTAAAAAGTACCATTCATTCCATAAATTGTATCACTTATTCCATTCCCATCAAACATATCTTTGCATAAAGAATAGGTAAATGTTGAAAGAAAAAATTCCTGTTTACGATATCTGCAGCCTCCATGATGAAAGCGGAGTACAGGATGATTTTCTTGCTGATCGTTTTTCAGATTACCTGGAAAGGCATTATAGTCACCTGCGTTCTCCTCATCGCCATTCTTTTTTTCATATTGTTTTTTTTACAAAAGGAAAAGGAAAGCACACAATAGATTTTAATACGTACCCTGTAAAAGCCTTGCAATTATACTGTATGGTTCCGGGGCAGGTACATAGCTGGCATTTTACAGGAGTTACAGGCGGCTATATCATTAATTTTTCAGATCGCTTTTTTAAATCTTTCCTGCTCAATCCTCATTATATTGAAAGGTTTCCCTTTTTCAGTGGGGTTAGTGATGAAGGGGTAATACAAATTCCGCCGGCTTCAAAAGATGCAGCTACAGGATTGTTTGAGTCCATTATCAGTATTGTAAAAGAACCGCGTGGATTGAGGGATATGGATAAAATAAGAATATTACTTCTGCAATTGTTCATGTTCCTGGAAGATAAAGTACCTGTATTATCAAACAGGGCAATACCACATCAAAAGATGATGCTGTTGCGCAATCTCAGGAAACTGGTAGAAGATAATTATAAAAACATAAGACTTCCCAAACAATATGCTGAGTTATTGTATGTAACACCCAATCATCTTAATGCGTTATGCCGTGACCTGATAGGAAAAACCGCCGGTGAATTAATAAGAGAAAGAATACTGCTTGAAGCAAAACGATTACTTACAAATGCAAATATTACCGCTGCTGAAATAGCATACGAGTTAAACTTCCAGGATAATTCATACTTCAGCCGCTTCTTTAAAAAATATTCAGGATATACACCGGAAGCTTTCCGGAAACAATTCGACATAAAAAAATAAAACAATATGGACGCAATAGAAATCACAGGAATAAAATCTCCTGCAGAAAAACCTATGCCGGTAATAATGAGTATTGCAAAATGCAAATGCCCGCGATGCAGGCAGGGCAATATGTTTGTTGATAAAAATCCTTATCATTTAAGGCACACCATGAAAATGCATGAAACATGCCCGGTATGCGGACAGGCTTTCAACCTGGAAGTTGGATTTTATTATGGGGCTGGTTACAGCAGCTATGCCATTTCAATTGCTGTAAGCGTTTTATCATTTGTATTGTATGCTTTAACAATAGGGTTGAGTATTAATGATTATCGCTTCTTATACTGGATATTTATTAATGCAATACTCCTGGTTGTGTTACAGCCCGTCATTATGCGTATCGCAAGGAGTATGTGGCTAACGTTATTCGTTTCATACGATAGTAACTGGCGCAGCAATAAGGCTGATGCTCCGGAACGTACCAATGAAACACAAAAAAACAATTGGTAAATATTTATTTTTTATAACACCAAATACTATAAGTTTATTTTTAGAAAATACTTTGCCGGGCTGATACCCTTTCAGGAATTTTTTTTTGCTGACATTAAAACCAACACAGTTCCGCCCGTATTTTGCGATCCCGCCCGCATCAAGATTTGCATTGGATGAAAGTTGAAGCGGGAGAAGCAATCCCAGCCTTGTATTATGCATGGGACTGCTTCACCCGCCGCAAGATGCTTTTGATTCAAGCAGCAAGTGGCGGGTTCGCAGTGACGGTAAAAGTGTTTTAAGTTTATAATCAGCGCTAAGGCAAAGCATATATTAACTTAATCACCCGCCTTACGATCCCGCCAGTATCAAGAACCGAATTGGATGAATGTTAAGGCGGGAAAAGCAATCTCTCACAAGTTCAAAATATTTCATTTAAATGAACAACTGCATTTAGTTCATAACTTTTCACCTCATGCAGGTGTGGCATCGTATCTCCCGCCAGGCGTGAGCGCTGACTTTTACTTTGAGGAGACGTGGATACTGGTATATAAATATAGCAGGCTGCCGGAGGGAGTTTCCAAAATTTATTTATGGATAAGTAGTTAATATAAGTACTTGTTATTTAGCCGAACCGCTTTCGCATTTGTTGTTTTATTTCATCAGTACATCAAATTGTTATTTAGCCGGCAGTAATTGCTATTTATGTAAACCAATCTATTGCCTGGCATTGGCAATGGATTGGTTTTTTGTATACCCTGCTTGTTTTGTTGGAGTAATACTATGTTTCTAACCTCGCTTCTTCCAAATCAAGTTCTCTTTCCCGTTCGCGTATCAGTTCCTCACTATATTCACCGGTATGGCGAAACTGGTTTAATGCCCTGCGCCGTATATGCACCAGTTCAATAAGCATTTGCCGGTATTTGGGAAGAAATTTTATTTCCGGGCCATCAGATTCTTCGGACTCTAATTTTCGTTTTGCAACTTCAATCATTCGCTCATAACGGTTACGCACACGCTTATACGTTTCGTTCGTATTTGTTTCTTCTGAATAATTGGTATCAATATACGACAGTACAGATTCCGCTAAATGAATGCGCAATGCTATAGCCTGTACTTTTTGCGATTCCTCCTCATTGATTTCTATTTTTAGCCACCTTATGATAGGTGTTAAGCTTAGCCCCTGCAGCACAAGTGTAAAAAGTATCACCACAAAAGTGATAAACAAAATAAGGTTACGATGGGGGAAATTATTATTGCCCAGCATTAACGGTATGGATAATGCCGCGGCTAATGAAACAACACCTCTCATACCGCTCCAGCCAACAAGAAATACAGAACGCCATTCTGGTCTTTGTTCATTTTTCCTGATATTCTTAAATAATATTCTCGGCAAATACGCGCCGGGAAAAATCCATATCAACCTTACTACAATAGTAACTACGCTGATGATGATAGCATAAAAAACAGCTTCCTGTATGGAATGCCCGTTAAGCCCCTTTACTATAACAGGTAATTCCAAACCAATGAGAATAAATACAATGCCGTTCAGCATAAATGTAATGGTCTCCCATAAACTATACACATTTAACCTTGAATCGTAACTGAATATATCCTGTGAGCGATAGCTTAAAAACAATCCCCCGCTCACAACAGCAAGTACACCCGAAGCTTTAAAATGTTCACCAATAATATACATGATATAAGGAGAAATAAGCGTGATGCAGGCATCAATAGCAGGCGTTGTAGGCAGGTAACGATGAAGAAAATACAATACATTGGCAATGGCAACGCCTATCAATATACCCACCAAAACCACGTAAAAAAAATTTTTGGCTGCATCAAAAAAAACAAAATCGCCTTTGGTAATAGCAGTTAAGGCAAAGCTGAAAACGATAAGGCTCGATGCATCATTAATAAGGCTTTCCCCTTCTAATATAGTAACTACTCTTTTGGGTATACGCAATCCCTGCAATACGGAAGTAGCGGCAACAGCATCAGGTGGCGAAATAATTCCTCCTAATAAAAAGCCATACGCCAGTGGAAAATCAGGAATCATAACATGCGATACTATTGCTATTAACGAAGAAGTAAATATTACAAGCCCAAAAGCGAGCAGGCTGATTGGCCGGCGCATTTTCCAGAACTCATACCATGCGGTATTCCATGCGGCAGAATATAATAATGGTGGAAGAAAAATAAGGAAAACAAGTTCAGGCTGAATACTGATATTGGGCATGCCTGGTATCAGGCTGATAATTAAACCGGCTACCACAAGAAAAATGGGGTACGATATTTTAAGCTTATTGCTGAGCATGGTTAAAAGTGTAACAACAAAAAGCATTGAAAGAATGAGTAGTATATTCTCAGGTGATAATAATTCCGCGTGATCCATAATAACGGTTAAATTAAAATACGTACAAAACTAATGCTGTTAAATATTGAAAAACTGTTTTACCGGGAACTATTTGAAAATAAGTTAGCTGATAGTATTACGATTGCAGATTGCTTTGCCGCGCATCAGGTTGATATTGCAAGTTTGCTCAGGCGGCGCGCAATGACGACTAAGAGGTTAAGCAATTACAAATCCCGCTCTAATGCTGACCGCAAAACTCAAACACTCTTGAGGCCTTTGCGGGCCCGCCTCATGAAGAATGAATTAAAAGCATCTTGCAATTTCATTAACCGTAATTTATCTAACTTTATAAGTATGGAAAAAAATATCACTAAAAAATATACTAATGGCAAAATAACGGTAGTATGGCAGCCATCGGCTTGCATACATTCCACCATTTGCTGGAAGCAGGCAACAGGTTTGCCCAATGTATTCAATCCTAAAATTCGCCCATGGATTAATATGGAAGGAAGCAGCAGCGAGGAAATTGAAGAACAGGTAAAAAAATGCCCCAGCGGCGCTTTGAGTTTTTATTATAATAATGAAGAACAACAGGATAGCAATATAACCACCGATACCAAAATTGAAGTAATGCCTAATGGTCCATTGCTCGTGTACGGCAATATTATTATTAAAGATAAATCCGGTGATGAAACCCGAAAATCAAAAGTAACAGCGTTATGCCGCTGCGGGCATTCGCTTAATAAACCATATTGCGATGGTTCGCATATAAAGGAGGGTTTTCAGGGATGATATTCACTTAAACATTTTTTGTATACCTTCTTTAAATGAAACTGGTTTGTAACCCAGCTCCTTTTCAGCTTTTTCAATTACAAAACCGGTTTTCAGCGGGCGGCGCGCAGGTTGCGTAAAAGTATCTGCTGTAACTTTTTCCATCAGCGATTTATCAAGTCCAAAATAATCTGCCACCTGCGCCGCCATTTCATAAGGCGTAAACACTTCTTTACCGGAGATATTAAAAATGCCTTTGGCATTTTGCTGCGCTATTAATACAATCCCTTTTGAAAGATCTTCCACATAAGTCGGCGTTCTAACCTGGTCGTTCACCACTTTTATATGATTTCCTTTTTCAAGATTATCTTTAACCCAGGTTACCACATTGCTCCGCGTTCCTGAAAGAATAGTTCCATATACCAATATTGTGCGGACTATCGCCCAGTTTGTTTTACTTTTTTGTACTATTTCTTCTGATGCAAGCTTACTTTCACCATAAAAATTTACCGGCGCCGGTAAATCATCTTCCCGGTATGGACCGCCATCACCGTTAAAAATAAAATCGGTTGATACGTATATTAATCGGGCGCTTAATTTTTCAGCAGCCTCAATAATATAGGCGGTAGCATTAATATTAATATCCCGGCATTCTTCTTTATTAAGTTCGCAGGCATCGGGCTGAGCTATAGCTGCTGCATGAATAACAATACCTGGCCTTATATCAAACAAATATTGCTGAACGGCTTCTTTATCCCGGATATCAATAGATGCATACTCATACTCCAAACCTTCATACTCCGGCAGCCTGCTTGCGCCGCGGTTAGTGGCAAAAACTTCAAAGCCTGCTTTTGCCATATCTCTTATCAGGTACTGCCCCAACAATCCGTTTGCTCCTGTAATAACAACTTTTATTTTATCCATATAAACGTGCTAAAAGGCACAAAATACAAAATCATTAAACCTTTAATCTAAAATTGGGAAATGATTGTAATTGTGTATTTTTGGCGCTTCTTAAAAAACAGGTTATTTTTCAAAAATTGCAATTGCTCTTTGAATGATTTTAATCATTTGAGACAAGCTTTAAACGAATGAAAAAGAAAGTTACAAAAATCGGGGTATTAACTTCCGGGGGAGATGCACCGGGCATGAATGCAGCAATAAGAGCAGTAGTACGTACAGGTAATTATTACGGACTTGAAGTTTTTGGTATTGTTCGCGGTTACCAGGGCATGATTGACAATGACATGTATAAAATGGAAAACCGCAGTGTTGCCAATATTATTCAGCGCGGGGGTACTATTTTAAAAACAGCCCGCTGCAAAGAATTTTTTGAACCCGAAGGCAGAAAAAAAGCTTATGATAATTTAAAGAAATTAGGTGTTGATGGGTTGGTAGTAATTGGCGGTGATGGTTCTTTTCGCGGAGCGCAGAAGTTTTCAGCAGAGTTTGACATTCCCTGCATAGGTTTACCCGGCACTATTGATAAAGATATGGCAGGTACTGATTTTACAATCGGTTTTGATACCGCTGTAAATACCGCTGTTGAAGCCATAGATAAAATACGTGATACTGCTGATGCACACGACCGGCTTTTTATAATTGAAGTGATGGGCCGCGACTCTGGTTATATTGCGTTGCATAGTGGTATTGCCACCGGCGCTGAAAATATACTGATTCCCGAACACAAAACTGATATTGAAGAACTGATAAGTTCTTTGCAGGAAAAAGAAAAAAGAAAAAAACTGGTAAACCTGCTGGTAGTTGCTGAGGGTGATGACTTTGGCGGCGGCAATGAAGTAGCTAAACTGGTAAAACAAAAACTACCTAATGCTGATATAAAAGTTTGTATACTTGGGCATATTCAACGTGGTGGCGCACCATCCTGCCTCGACAGGCTTATTGCAAGCAGGCTTGGATATGCAGCAGTTGAAACGCTTATACAGGGCGACAAGGTAAATACGATGATTGGTATTGTAAATAACCAGTTACATTACACACCGTTGGACCAGGCGGTAAAAGATAAGCAAACCATCGACCCTGAATGGTTGAAAATTGTGAAGATACTGGCATCATAATCTTATAACCCTTTTTAAAGATTTCAGATTTTAATATAAAAGAATAATATGTCGAAAAACATTTCCAAATATCTGCATGAAGATATGGATAAGCAAGCTGGTCTTGAACATGCTTTTCATCGCACGAAAATTGTTGCAACGGTTGGCCCTTCCTGTGATACATATGAAAAGTTGCTGGAACTTACCAAAGCCGGCGTAAATGTATTCCGTTTGAATTTCTCGCACGGCGCGCATGACGATAAATTAAAGATCATCAACCATATTCGCCAGATCAACTTAACCGAACCGTACAATATTTCCATACTTGGCGATTTACAGGGTCCTAAATTAAGAGTAGGAGAGATAGAGGGCGGCTCAATGCCATTAAAGCCCGGCGATATTCTCACTTTTACCAATGAAAAATGTGTTGGTACAAAAGAGAAGATATATGTATCCTACCCTGATCTTGCTAAAGACGTAGAGGTTGGTAATAAAATTTTGATTGATGATGGCAAGATTGAAGTAAAGGTTGTAGAAGTTACTAAGAATAATGATGTAAAAGTAGAAGTTACCATGCCTGGTATTTTACTTCCTAAAAAAGGAGTAAACCTGCCGGATACGAAAATATCTCTCCCTGCCCTCACGCCCAAGGATCTTGCAGACCTCGACTTTATGATTGAACATAAAGTGGATTGGATAGCGCTTTCTTTTGTAAGAAGGGTTGATGACCTCAAAATTCTGAAAGGAATATTGCAGGAAAAAAAGAGCAAGAGCAAGGTAATGGCGAAAATAGAAATGCCTGAAGCCATTGTTAATCTCCGCGAAATTATTCTTGAATCTGATGGTGTGATGGTAGCCCGTGGCGATTTGGGTGTTGAGCTTCCTGTTGAGCAGGTGCCGTTGATTCAAAAAGATATTGTACGTAAATGTATCCATCGTGGTAAGCCGGTAATTGTGGCTACGCAAATGATGGAAAGTATGATTGACCGCATTAAACCTAACCGCAGCGAAATTACAGATGTTGCCAACGCCGTTCTGGATGGCGCAGATGCCGTGATGCTGAGTGGTGAAACAGCAACCGGGCAACATCCTGTGCTGGTGGTTGAAACCATGCGCAAAATTATTCTTGAAGTTGAAAGAAAAGAATACCACTATAACAGGGAAGATGATTTAAAACCCCAGGCTCATTCCCCTTCTTTCCATAGCGATGCTATTTGTTACAATGCATGTAAAATTGCAAGAGATGTAAATGCAGAAGCAGTAATTGCCATGACGCAGAGTGGTTATACCGCGTGGGTGGTGAGCAGCTACAGACCAAAATCATCTTTATACATTTTTACTAAAGAAAGATCCCTGGTGAACCAGTTAAGTCTTAGCTGGGGTGTGCGGGCCTTTTTTTATGATGAAGAAGAAAATATAGACCAGATCATACATGATATGATACAGATATTAAAAACAAGAGGTTTTCTTAAAACAGGCGATACTGTAGTAAATACCGGAAGTATTCCTATACACCTGCATTTGCCTACCAACCTGCTTAAAATTACTAAAGTAGATTAAGCTAAACAATACAGATAAACAACAAAAGGAAACAACTACTTTGTTTCCTTTTGTTGTTGCATTTTTAGTTACTGCTTTCGCATGGCAACATTTTTGTTGATTATACGGTAGATATTACCGTTATGAAGTGGCATACAGGTTGTTCAGGGTTTTATTACAGGGAGTGGAAACATATTTTTTACCCGGAAGGCTTAGCTCAAAAAAACTGGTTTGCATATTATGCTGCCCGGTATTGCCCTATTGAGCTGAATGGTACTTTTTATAAAATACCCACAGTAGAAAATCTCCGGAAATGGTATGATGCCAGTCCGGAAAATTTTAGTTTTTGTGTAAAGGCTCCCCGTATAGTTACACATTATAAACAGTTGAAAGCTTGTAAAGCTATTCTGGATGAATTCTATAACATCATACAAAACGGGTTGCAGGAAAAATTAGCATTAATACTTTTCCAGTTTCCTCCCTCATTTTCTTATTCAGAAGAAAGGCTGCAGCTTATTATTAAAACGCTATCGCAGGAAATTAAAAAAGTAGTTGAGTTCCGCCATACAAGCTGGTGGCAGCAAGAGGTTTATGATGCTTTACGCAAACACCATATTATATTTTCCGGTATCAGCCATCCTTCTTTGCCTGACGATGCAATCATTAATAACACAATTGCTTACTATAGATTTCACGGAGCGCCCAAACTATATTATTCAAAATATGATGAACAATTCATTAAAAAAATTGCAGACAAACTAATACAGCAAAAAGAACTTAAGGAAATATTTATATACTTCAATAATACAGCTTCCCCGGCAGCCATTGAAAACATCAACTGGCTTAACGCTTATCTAAAAAAGGAGATTACCGCAAATAAGTAAAGTAATTGCATCAATATGGGTAAGGCTTTCTACAATAGTTAAATTAATTGGATATACGATCAAAAATTTAATGCCTTCATTTTAATGGCACATCTTTTTATATCTAACTGTTAAAACAAATATTATGGCAAAGTATTCAAAAAAGGCGCAAAGCAAAGTAAAAAGAGCAATGGAAGAAATGAAAGAAGGAAAATTGCGCAGCGGAAAAAGCAACAAAAAGGTAACCAATCCCAAACAAGCTATTGCTATTGGGCTTTCTGAAGCCAGGGAAGAAGGCGCTAAAGTTCCCCCAAAAGCAGCAAAGAAAAAAACTGCAGGAAAAGCCGCGAATAAGAAATAGTGTTGCATTGTCCGTAAAATATAGACCTGCATAAAGCTGGTTATAACAGTTGTCCACCCTATGTGGAAAAAAATAAAACGGGAATCTCCTTCCTGAAAGCGATATTTATTTGCGCAATCCCGCTACAATAAAAGCGGATTTCATTCGTCTTATAACTAACAGCTTTGCATTTATGGAAGAAACCCGCGAAATATCGGCATTAATGACCCTAATAGATGACCCTGATAAGGAGGTGTTTGATTCGGTGAGCAGCAGAATCATCAGTTACGGGAAGATTATTATACCTAATCTTGAGCATTTATGGGAGAATACTCCCGACGAAAATGTACAGGAAAAAATTGAATTACTTATTCACAGGCTGCATTACCAGGACCTGCAACAAGAGTTTTCAGAGTTTGTTAAATGCGGTTCACAGGATTTGCTGGCAGGAGCATTACTTGTATCGAGATATCAATATCCCGACCTGATAAATACAACTATTTACCAGGAAATAGAAAAAATAAGGCGTAATATCTGGCTTGAATTAAACAGCTATCTTACTTCTCTTGAGCAAATCAATATAGTTAACCGTATTTTCTATACTTATCACAAGTACAAAGCAGTAGAGGTATCATACCAGCACCAGGAAGAATTTTTGCTTAACAAAGTAATTGAAACAAAAAGAGGAAATGCTATCATCAATGGTGTAATTTACCAGGCACTTTGCGAAATGTTGGATATACCGGTTAAAGTCATTAAAATTCCCCGGCAATATCTTCTTGCGTATTTTGACACTTCTTTTGAATATTTTAATCCGCATAAAGAAAGCACAACAGGAATTCAATTTTATATTGACCCAATGAACGGGCACATTTACACGCAGAAAGATGTAGATAATTATTTCAAAAAAATATCGGTTCCGGAAACTCCCTCTTTCTTTAAGCCTATGCCTAACAAAGCCATCATACAATTTTTGTGTACGGAGTTTGCAAAATGCTTCGAAGAAGAGCCTGTGCGATATAAACAAACGGAATTACTTACGCTCGCCGATATTCTTGCATCTGCATAATACACTATGAACAAGAAGCTTCCCAGGTTACTCGCAGGCATTGCTTTACTGGTAATCGTTCTTTTTGTATGGCAATATTATACCGGCACAAAACAACACAATGATATTGTACAGGATAAAGGCTTCAACAGAAACCTCACTCCTGTCATATATACAAAACATGCGAGGTGCCGCATGGGCTGCAGGCATATTGAAGAAGATGAAGTAAAACAAATTCTATTCAACGGAACCATCAATTATAAAAAAAGCCAGTTAAATTCCAGGCCCGATCCCAAATACGCATTAGAAGGTTATACAAGCGATAATCAGCATGTGCGTATTATATTCGCACCTTCACAACGAGGTATGGTGGTAATTACCGTTATTGATGTAAATGAAGAGTGGCAGTGTGATTGTAAATAAGATGAACGCATTATAAAACATCATGAATAAAATCCTGTATAAATGTTTACTGTTACTGTATAATATATATGCGCTGTTATTGTTCATTGTTTTAATGCTCATCATTTTCCCTTTTGTTATCATCGCTTCTTTTTTAAATCCTTTACAAAGCGGGAATATTATTTACCGGCTTTGTATGTTGTGGGCAGATATATGGTTTCCGCTGGTTGGCATATTTCACAAAAATTATTATGAAACACCGCATGCCAAAAAGCAGGCATACATATTTGTAACTAATCATATCTCTTATCTTGATGCTGCTATTATAGTAAAAACATTCAGGCAGGCATTAAGGCCATTGGGCAAGATTGAAATGACAAAAATTCCTGTATTTGGTTATATCTATAAAAATGCTATTGTAACTGTAAATCGCGATAATGCTTCAGACAGATCGGAAAGTGTGAAAAAATTGAAAGCGGTTTTACAAAAAGGCATCTCTATTTTAATATTTCCTGAAGGCACATTTAATGAAACCGGTGCGCCGCTTAAATCCTTTTATGACGGTGCGTTTCGTATTGCCATTGAAACACAAACGCCCATAAAACCGGTTTTGTTTTTAGATACTTATGATCGTATGCCGTATAAAGGATTTTTAACGCTTAATCCCGGCAAAAACAGATCAGTTTTTTTAGATGAAATACCTGTTGAAGGATTAACTATTAATGATCTTCCCGAATTAAAGAATAAAGTATTTGCAATAATGGAAGAAAAGCTGATAGCGTATAAAGCGGGTTGGATAAAAAGATAAATATCCTGTTTATACCTTTTACCCTACCCCTTCTATCCTATGCCTTACAAAAAAATTCCACTGCCAATTCATATCCCTTCAAACCTAATCCTGCTACGGTACCCCTGCTTTTGGCAGATACATGAGATATCTTTCTGAAATCTTCTCTTGCATGCACGTTGGAGATATGCACTTCAATAACCGGCGTTTTAATAGAAGCTATCGCATCGCCTATTGCCACTGATGTATGCGTATAACCGCCTGGATTTATAATGATGCCATCATAATCAAAACCTGTTCTTTGCAGTTCATTGATCAATTCTCCTTCCACATTACTTTGAAAATAGCTGAAGTTGATATCCGGGTATTTATTTTTTAATTCGGAAAAGAATTGCTCAAAAGTTTGACTACCGTATATTCCCGGCTCTCTTGTACCCAGCAGGTTTAAATTAGGCCCGTTAATGATGGCTATTTTCATTTTGCTTGATTGAAAGATGTATTGCTTTCAAAAATAACCTATTCTGGTGTTATCGTCAAAGCTGAAGTGTTTCATGCGGCGAACACAGCGCGAAAGCGAGGCAACGAAACATCACTATAGAGAGCCGGGTTCCGAACCTTGGAAAGGTTCGGAACCCTAAATAAAATTCTATTTCATCATTGCTATAAACTCATCAAAAAGATAGCGGCTGTCGTGTGGGCCAGGTGTTGACTCAGGGTGATATTGCACGGAAAATGCAGGTTTACCTTTTATACGAATACCTTCTATTGAATCATCATTAAGGTTTACGTGTGTAATTTCAACCTTATCAGATTTTTTTACTGCTTCAGGGTCTACACCAAAACCATGATTCTGTGTAGTAATTTCACTTCTGCCTGTAACAAGATTTTTTACAGGATGATTCAATCCACGGTGACCGTGATGCATTTTAAATGTAGGAATATCATTAGCCAGCGCCAGCAACTGGTGACCAAGACAAATACCAAAAAGCGGTTTATCTTTTTTAAGAATTTCCTTCACTGTTTTTACAGCATAATGCATTGGCGCAGGGTCGCCGGGTCCGTTGGAAATAAAATAGCCATGCGGGTTAAAATCTTCTGTTTCCTTCAACGGTGTTTTTGCAGGATACACTCTTATGTGCGCTCCTCTTTCAGCGAGGCTTGTCAATATATTTTTCTTTACACCAAAATCATACACAGCAATTCTAACAGGAGAATGCGGGTTTCCTACTTCATATACCTCTTTTGTAGAAACCGTTGAAGCCAGCTCAAGGCCATCCATTGAAGGAACTTTCTCCAATTGCTTTTTCAACTCATTTACATCAGTTATTTCAGATGATATAATGCAGTTCATTGCTCCGGCCGTGCGTATATGCGCCACCAGCGCACGGGTATCTATCTGGTGAATAGCAACAATGTTTTGCGATTCAAGATATTGCTGCAAAGAATTATCTGCCTGAAGACGGCTGTATCTTTCTTCAAGATTGCGGGCAATCAATCCTCTTATCTTAACGGAATTGCTCTCTACATCTGCGGCTTTAACCCCATAGTTGCCAACATGCACGGCATTCATTATAATTACCTGCCCGTAATAGCTTGGGTCGGTAAACACTTCCTGGTAGCCCGTCATACCGGTATTAAAACAAATTTCGCCAGTTGTGGTACCAATCTTTCCAAATGCTTCCCCACGAAATACATTTCCATCTTCAAGCAGGAGTATAGCTTCGCGTTTTTGAGTTTCAGGCATGTAAACAAAATTTTGCAAAGAAAAGAAATTTGAGCGGTTTTGCATGAGGTTATTTGTGCACAGGTTATTATAATATAATGGAAAGGTTGGAATAGCTGCCACGGCTCATTTCGTGGTATATGGTCTCCTTCATATTATCTGATGCTGTATCCCTTCCATTGTACCCAATAGATACATTAACATTTACAAAAGGTAAAAGCATGCAAACACCACTACATTGCCAGTTATAACCATGTTATTGCCCACCGCAGTATAGTGTTAATCCTTCAAAGGTTGTACCTCCTGCCTGTAAATGATATTTTATTCAACCTTAAAGCAATAACTATGAGTTTGTTCATATTCACTCAATGTATAACCCGGCCTGTTCTGCTCAATGCAATGAAGATGCTGATTTACATTGGTTATGGTTATAATAAATGTAGCCTTGGTACACTCATCATCTTTCGTATACACATTAGCTGCATTATCTACACCTATTATATAATTACCCTTTTGCTTAGCAATTACTCCTAACTTAAATTTGTAAGCATTGTTTAATTCCGAAAAATTATAATCACGATTTTGTTCTGGCAATAAATTATCAGGAATAAACACCCCGGTTTTAATAATATAATCAAATTCATTGGCGGCGGCAACAACCCCGGGGTTATTTACATCTCCACCGGTTAGCCTCGCAAATCCCAAATCTGTTCCCAAATTCGCAGCGTTACTATAATTAATTATTGTATTTGTTTGCAGGTCTGTTTGCTTTGAAGGAAAATCACACTCAAACCAGATAGTATCATTAATATGAATAATTTCATCATCAGGGTATATATTGATTGGCACATTGAAAGTATACCTGCTTTCGGTACAATCAACACTCAACCCTTTTTTACACC
>JADLCD010000176.1 GCA_020847395.1 Chitinophagaceae bacterium | reverse complement strand
TGAAATTGATTACCGGAAATGTTCTTTGGTATATTTTTCCATATCATGATATACTCGCATCAACTCTTATACCCTTTCTGTTTTAAGTTTTCAACATATGTGGATATCGTTTAATGCAAGAGGTCTAATATAGTGCGGGTATTCATGCAAAAAATTACACAACCCTATGGATGCCGGCCAAACCTGTGCCCAGTATGCAGCAGCTTTATTATTAGCGTATAGCTGGTGTACCGCTTCTGTATCGGGAATATATATTTCTATTGAAGTGCCGGCAATGGAAAATGTTTGAAGATGGAGCGGAAGCATATTGCAAAGATGAAATAATAATAGTTTCAATTATGTACTTTCTAAAAACTGTATAGCCATGACCTGAAATACCACTTTGCAAGCTATATTTGAAAAAAATCAAACCCCGGGTCGGTAATGAGAAAACAACTTTACTTTTTATGTACACTTTTTTTTGCATTTAATTTTTTATACAGTCAACCTGGCTCTAAAAGTCAGCATCGCTGTAAAGAAGAAGATATTCCAAAATATACATCGTATAAAATTGCGTCAGCGCCAACTATTGATGGCAGGCTCGATGAAAAGGTTTGGGCAACAGCTTCTACATCTAACAAATTTGTTGACCTGATTTCAGGGGCACAAACAGCGCTTGATACCCGCGCCGCGGTACTATGGGATGATCAATACCTCTATGTAGGCTTCTGGATAGAAGAGCCGAATATAACGGCAAAACTCACCGAAAGAGATGCACCAATATACCAGGACAATGATGTGGAATTTTTTATTGCCGGTCCGGATGGTTATTATGAATTTGAAATAAACTCATTCGGCACTATTTACGAGGTATTATTTTTTTGGTTAGATGTGTATGATAAAAAGGGCTACTCCGCTAAACCGGAATTTAAAAGAGATGCTCCGGGCGCAAAAATTTTTAATGGTGTTGGTTACCAGCATCCGCGGGGCAGCAGAATCGGTTTCTGGAAATGGGATATGCCCGGCTTAAAATCTGCTGTGCATATTGACGGCACCATTAATAACGATAAGGATAAAGACAAAGGCTGGACAGTGGAGATAGCCATTCCCTGGCCTTCGCTCAAAATACTTGCAGATGCAGATGCCCGTGCGCTTCCTCCAAAAAACAACGATGAATGGCGCATGGATTTCTCCCGGTTTAATCAAAAGAAATATAGCGAAAGCGATTCAGGAGGCTGGGCATGGAGCTCACACGGCGTTTGGGATTCTCATGTACCGGAGTGTTATACGCGTATACAGTTTGTGGAAACAAAAGAATAAAATGGATTAAAATAATTTCATGTTTGTGCAAGTATCATGCATCAGGTGTGCAAAGCGGGTTGGCAATCTTCACCATATTTTTTACATTGCCAAACTACCCAACCTGCCATGTTTGAACAAATTTAGTAATCCTTTTTTCTTTTTTATATTTCATATTAATTATTACATTTCTCTCACCTATCTTTAATATCATAATTTTTCTTTTTAACTCTTCAGTACATGATAAAGTTATTTTACACAACAATTTGCTTCAGTGCCATTGCTTTTTTATTCAGCTTTTCAGGCAACCAACCAAAAGCAGATATTAGCGGCAACCCCATTCTTACGCAAAAAGATTTAGCGATGCCAGCTAAAGAAAAGAGCAATAAATACAGGGTTGTATATAAAGGAACATCCGGCGTTGGCCTGGGAAAAAATATTGTGTTTATTGCCAGCGATCATGAGTATCGTTCGGAGGAATCACTTCCCGCGTTGGCAAAAATTCTTGCTAAACGTTATGGGTTTACCTGTACTGTATTATGGGCATTGGATGATAAGGGATATATATTGCCCGGAAGCTCGAATATGCACGGACTTGATGTGTTGGATAAGGCCGACCTAATGGTAATTTTTACACGCTTTTCCGATTTTACAGATGAAGAAATGCAGCATATTGATAATTACCTTGAACGCGGGGGTCCGGTAGTAGGATTCAGAACAGCTACGCATGCTTTTAATATTAAAGATCATCCCAAATGGGCACATTACGATTTTCGTTATAATGGTCCCATGAAAGAATGGAACCAGGGCTTTGGGAAAATTGTATTGGGTGAAACCTGGGTAAACCATTATGGAACAAATCACAAACAGGCTACCAAATTAATTATTGATGATGCGCAAAAAGCACATCCAATAATGCGTGGTGTAAAAAATCCATGGGCGCAGAGTGGCGCAT
The DNA here is from genome assembly GCA_020847395.1 of Chitinophagaceae bacterium. Lineage (GTDB taxonomy): Bacteria > Bacteroidota > Bacteroidia > Chitinophagales > Chitinophagaceae > Agriterribacter. Next base: position 12,317 of record JADLCD010000176.1, on the reverse strand, counting down.
ATGAAGTTCATCCTGAAGAGATGAATTCAACTGTGCTTGCCCGCTGTGAAGTGCTGAATGGTATGACACCAGATTCACCTGTTGATACAAGCAAGAAACCATTGGCGGCCGCATGGATTCGCACTTATCAATTACCCTCCGGAAAAAGTGGACGTGCATTTGCCACTACACATGGCGCATCGGAGGATTTGTTGAGTAAAGATTTCCGCCGCATGGCAATCAATGCTATTTTCTGGGCGGTAGGGATGGAAGATAAAATAAAGGCAGATAATAATATAGATTTTATTGGACCATATAAACCAACCACTTTTAATTTTGACGGGTACAAAGCAAACGTAAAACCATCAGATCTTGCAGGATGGAACTCCTTAATAATGCCTGGCGAAGTGGTGAAGATAAAAAAGTGAAGGAGTAGAGGTGAAGTAATTGATATGAACGCCGCTCATGCATTAATAGACAATTTTATACCTGATTTTTTCAATGACATGCCTGCACGGGCTTCACCCGATACATAACTTTCCATCTTCATACAATGGTAATACATTTGCGGTATCTGTTATCAGGCAATGCTGTATATCCTTTTCTAAACCATACCCGCTTAACCGCATATAATGTGAGGCTCGTCTATTCTTTATGAAAGCATACAGATCATCCTTTGCTTCATCATACAGCGCAGCTGCTATTGTGGAGGAATCGCAATTGATATCAAAATATGCTTTTACTTTGCTAATTACAGCGCCCGCAAATAAAGTATCTTCAATATTAATTTTATTTTTCCATGCTGCACAGGCAAGAATTACGCGTTGCTTTTGCCCAATAAGGTAATTAACAACGGCAGATAAATTGGCAAAAGATCCGGTTACAATATGCTTGGCGCCTTTTTCCAATGCCATATGCAATAACCTGGTGCCGTTGGTTGTGGTAAGTACCAATACTTTACCTTTTATAAATTCCGGGTAATATTCAAAAGGAGAATTACCATGCTGCAGCCCCTCAATCACCTTACCTTCGCGTTCGCCGGCTGTAATGCCATTGGTAGATTTTCCAAGTTCTATACAACGCTCAACACTATCTACCGGCATAACGCAGGCAGCACCATTAAATAGCGCTGTTGGTATGGTTGATGTTGCTCTTAATACATCAATGATTACCACAATAGCATTATCAATATCATACAAGTTTAAAAGCGCCGGGGAAAGTACGGTATGTAAAGCAGGTTTATTATCAGTCATACGCTAAGATTAAAACAAGGCTACAAATATCGTTATAGCATTTTTATTTTGTATTAATCCTGCAAGTTAGCGTACAAGTGCTTTTATTTAATCAATAATATGTATTGGTAAAATCTATGTAATTAGTGAAAGCAATATTAATAGTTATTCTCATTAATAGATTCAAGTATCGTACAATAACTCACATACCGGTCTATATTAATTTTTCCTTCCTCAACTGCTGTTTTAACGGCGCAACCAGGCTCATTCATATGCAAACAATTATTAAACTGGCAGTTGTTGATTAATTCACGCATCTCAGGAAAATAATGAGAAAGCTCCTGCTTTGATATATCAACTATACCAAATTCACGAATGCCGGGTGTATCAATAATTTTTCCGCCACCAGGTATATCATACATCTCAGCAAAGGTGGTGGTATGTAAGCCTTTGCCGCTCCAACCGCTTACTTCCTGCGTTTTAAGTAAAAACGTTGGAAGAAGAAAATTGATGAAGGAAGATTTTCCAACACCGGAATGCCCGCTGATTAATGTTGTTTTATCTTTAATAGTATCCTGTATTTTTTCCAGCCCTTCTTTTTTTTCTATACTTGCCAGTAGCACTGTATACCCAATATGTTCATACATCTCTTTCCATTCAGCAAATTTTTCCAATTCTTTCTTTTTGTAGATATCAGATTTGTTGAATAAAAGAATAGCTGGTATATGATATGCCTCGGCAGCCACCAAAAACCGATCTATAAATCCCTGTGAAGTTCTGGGTTCTTTTAATGTGCAGATAAGCAGCACCTGGTCAACATTGGCAGCTATAATATGATGCTGGTATTTATTGGCAGGTGATTGGCGATTGATATAATTCTTGCGGTCGAATATATCGGTGATAATAGCAGTTCCTTCGGCACCTTCTTCTATCTCCATTTCAATTTCATCGCCAACGGTTACAGGATTGGTTGACGTAATATCACTATCAATTTTAAACCTACCTTTTACCCTGGCATTATACTGCCTCCCGTTTTCGTCTTTTACCACGTACCAGCTACCTGTTGATTTGTATACCAATCCTTTCATCAAATAAAATTCGGGAAAATATGCATGTGTAACAAGTGTAGTACAAAGGTGAATAAGCAACCTGAAACCAGTAACCTGAAATTATTTATACACCAGCCTCTCCCAGTACCATACGCTTACTGCCGGCCGCATATTCATTCAGCCATGTGCTGAGCGTTTTTGTCCATAATGGAGAAGTATTCATGCAGGGAATAAAAGTATATGATTCGCCGCCGGCTTCCTTAAAACTTTCCTTTCCACGCATAGCTATTTCTTCCAGCGTTTCAAGACAGTCGCTTACAAAAGCAGGACAAAGTATCAATATCCTTTTTATTCCTTCTTTGGGCATTTCCTCCAGGCGTACATCTGTAAATGGTTCCAGCCAGCCTTTACCAAGCCTTGACTGAAAGGAAATGCTGTATTTATTTTTAGGAATGCTGAGTTTTTCTGTGATAAGCCTTGTAGTTTCAAGGCATTGATGCCTATAACAGAATGACAGTGCAGGAGATGGAGTTTGGCAACAACCCTCGTTTATTTTTAAACAATGATTTCCTGTAGGATCTGATTTTACAAGATGCCGCGCAGGTATACCGTGATAGCTGAATAATATATGATCAAATGCTTCTTTCATATAGGGCCTAATGCTTTCCGCCATCGCATCTATATAGCCCTGATCATTATAAAAAGGTTTTATAAAATCAAGTTTGAAAGGATATTTTTTTTTCCGGTGAATGGCTTTTGCATATTCAACCGCTGTTTCATAAGACGACATGGCATAATGCGGATACAACGGAACAGCAATTACTTCTTCAAGTCCTTTTACTTTTTCCATCAAACGGTCAAATGCATATTCAACGGTTGGATTGCCATAACGCATAGCTATTTCCACCGGCTCACCCACCTGTTTCTGTACCTCCTCCTGTAATTGTTTGGTTAGTACAATTAATGGTGAGCCTTCTTTAGTCCAGATTTCCTTATAAGCTTCCGCAGATTTAGGCGCCCGAAAAGGAACAATAATTCCACCCACCAGGGGCAAACGAAGCAGGTAAGGTTTATCAATTACTCTTTCATCCATCAGGAACTGCATCAGGTACCTGCGTACATCTTTAACTTCAGTTGAATCCGGCGAACCAAGATTCATTAAAACTATTCCTCTTTTCTTTACTGTGTTCATTGGTGCAAAGTTCTGCAAGATTTCTTAAAATAATAAAGGTCACTTTATGTGACCTTTACTGATATGATGGATCAAAAACGGGACGCAGCCTGTATGGTACGGTCCAGGTCTTGATAGGAAATGGCATTACTTATAAACCATGTCTCAAACGCTGATGGGGGCAAATATACGCCTGAATTCAACATGTGGTGAAAGAATTTGTTGAAGGTGGCGATATCTGCCTGCGCCGCGCTGTTAAAATCCTTAACAGCATGATTACTGAAATGTATGCTGATCATGCTTCCCAGCCTGTTGATAGTATGTGCAATTCCCTTATTATTAAACACTTCTCTTAATCCTTGTTCTAAATATTTTCCTTTGTCCTCCAGTTCATCATATACTGCGGGATTATTTTTAAGGATGTTCAATAACGTATATCCGGCAATCATTGCTAATGGATTTCCGCTTAGCGTGCCTGCCTGGTATACATTCCCCACAGGTGCAATATGCTGCATGATTTCTTTTTTGCCGGCGAATGCGCCAACCGGCATACCGGCTCCGATTATTTTTCCATAAGTAACAAGGTCGGCAGCTATATTTAAACGCTGTTGCGCGCCACCTGCTGCAAGCCGAAAGCCTGTCATCACCTCATCAAATATCAAAACAATATTTTCTTTAGTGCAGATGCTGCGCAATGCTTCAGGAAAACCGGGCGCTGGTAATATGCAGCCCATATTACCGGCAACAGGTTCAATAATAATAGCTGCAATTTCATTGTTATAATCTGTTACCAGTTTTTCAACAGCAGCAATATCATTATATGCGCAGGTTAATGTATCGTTGGCCACGCCTGGTGTAACTCCCGGAACTGTTTGAATATTGAACGTAGCAACACCACTACCTGCTTTCACTAAAAAACAATCCGCATGTCCATGATAACAGCCTTCAAACTTTATAATCTTATTCCTGCCGGTATATCCCCTTGCCAGTCTAACGGCACTCATGCAGGCTTCTGTTCCGCTGTTTACCATACGAATCATATCTACATTGGGTGCCATTGTTTTTATCAACTCTGCTATTTCTATTTCTAATTCGGTAGGTGCGCCAAATGAAGTAGAAAGAACTGCTTTTTCCCGGATGGCTTCAATTACTTCATTATGCGCATGACCAAGTATCATCGGCCCCCAGGAGTTGATGAAATCTATATACTCATTTCCATCGGCATCATACATATATGCGCCTTTGGCTTTAGTTATAAACAGCGGAATACCGCCTACACTTTTAAAAGCACGCACCGGAGAATTTACACCACCGGGAATAGATTTTTGTGCACGGGAGAAGAGTTGTTGGCTTATTGTTGTCATGTAAATGAAAAAATATTAAGCTATTGATATGTTTTATTTTTTTAGAGCGGTAACCGCCTTTTAGAAAAAAAGGTGCTTGAGAGCACCTTTTCTATCATTAAAAATGCGCAGTAATTATTCTGCCTCAGCCACTACTTCTCTCACTTCAGGTATCATTCTCTTCATCATTCCTTCAATACCACTTTTCAAAGTAATCATAGAGGATGGGCAACCGGAACATGAACCCTGGAGCATCAGGTTAACTACCCCTTCGTTATAACTCCTGAATTGTATAGCGCCGCCATCCATTTCAACAGCGGGTTTCACATAATTATCCAGTATTTCCTTAATGCGTTTTACCACATCGTCATCATCGGCACTAACAGTGTTGGATGGTTCAGATTTCAGTACAACAACTTCATCTTCATTAACAACTGTTTTTCCTTCTTCCAGGTATTCTTTTAAAAACTGCCTGATATTTGGAATCACATCCTGCCAATCAGTTTCGCCGGTTTTGGTAAGTGTTACAAAATTGCTGGCTATAAAAACCGCTTTAATAAAAGGAAATCCAAAAAGTTCCTGCGCCAGCGGTGAAGGTTTTGCTGAATCTATATCCGGAAAGTCTATGCTCTTACCCGGGTATAATAATTTATTAGCTACAAACTTCATTGTCTCCGGGTTGGGAGTCATTTCGGTATATATACTTATTACCGGGTTACCTGTCCTTATCATACACTACTGAATTTAAGTATACAAAGATAGTAAGTTTATGGTTTACGGTTTAATGTTATACTGTTATGCCCTTTAATTTGATACAGGGTTAAGTTAACCCGAATAGTTATTTGCAAAACAGGGCATTAGGTAAACAAATACTGATTATGTACTTTCGGGTTTCAGGAAATAATTTTTATCTTTCTGTATATTATTATTGATCACAACAAAATCCCACAATATGATATCTCCCAAAATTGAAAAAGCGCTTAATCAACAGGTGCAGTTAGAAGCAGAATCATCACAAATATATCTTGCAATGGCGAGCTGGGCTGAAGTGGAAGGATATAATGGTATTTCAGATTTTTTATATAAACATTCTGATGAAGAGCGCATTCATATGCTAAAACTGGTAAAATTTATTAATGAGAGAGGAGGGCATGGCGTAATACCTGCACTTCCGCAGCCCTCATTAAAATATAAAGGAATCAGGCCTTTATTTGAACAGGTATTGAATCATGAGATACATGTAAGCGATGAAATTAATAAGCTCGTTGATATCTGCTTAAAAGAAAAAGACTATACTACCCACAATTTTTTGCAATGGTATGTAAGCGAACAGATTGAAGAAGAGGCGCTGGCAAGAAGAGTAATAGATAAGCTGAAATTAATTGGCGATGATAAAGGTGGTTTATACCTGTTTGACAGGGATGTTAATACCATTGAAGCTGCTGTCAGCGTTTCAAAAGGTAAATAATATTCTTTGCTGTAAATAATTCCTGATGATAAAGAAGAAAATTCTGCGTTATATACCGCTGGCTTCTCCACTAGCATCGTTATTTGGTACGCAGCGCACCAGGGAATTATTCAAAGTAAATCCTACCATTCTTCCGCAAAGAGAAGAAGCAAAGGATGTAAAGATTTATGTTTTTGATTACAACGCAAATGTTGTAAATGAAATAAAGCTGGAGCATATTAATGATTGCTCCGGCTTTAAAAATAACGGGCATATTACGTGGATCAATATTGATGGTTTGCGTAAATCAGATGTTGAAAATGTATGCATCCAGTTTGGCATTCACCAACTGCTTATTGAAGATATTCTGAGCATAGGGCAGCGCCCCAAAATGGATGATGTGGAAGGCGTTCTTTTCTGCCTGCTGAATATGCTTTACTTCAACGATTCAACAAAAACAGTAGAAACGGAGCAAATCAGTATTGCGCTTGGCCAGGATTTTGTTATCTCCTTCCAGGAAGACAGTTCGAGAGATGTGTTTGATCCATTGCGTTCAAAGCTTAAAATGTCTGCCAGTAAAATACGGCAGCGTGGCGCAGATTATCTCTGCTATACTATGCTTGATATGATTGTAGATAATTATTTTGTTGTGATGGAAAAGCTGGGAGAAGAAATTGAATTACTGGAAGAAGAGGTGATCCGCCGCAGTAATACCCGTTCGTTGGCAAGAATTAACCAATTACGTAAAGAGCTAATTGTTCTTAAAAGAAATATTGCGCCGGTTCGCGAACTCGTAAATGGTTTTATCCGCAGCGAAAGTGATTTACTTGAAGACAGAACTACAAAATATTTTAAAGACGTATACGATCATATTGTGCAGGCTTACGATTTTACAGAGAACTATCGCGATATGATGATGAGCATGCAGGATATTTACATCAACAATGTAAACCTGCGCATGAATGAAGTGATGAAAGTGATGGCAATTGTAACCTGTTTAATGGCGCCGGCTACGGTGATCGGCGGTATTTTCGGAATGAACTTCGAAGCTATTCCTTTATTGCACAACAAATGGGGATTTTATATTTCTGTAACAGCCATGTTATTTATTCCCCTTATAATGCTGTATATTTTTAGAAAAAGAGGCTGGTATTGAGTATCTTTCCTGGAACGAAAAAGTGTAGTTACCCGTTTATCCTGTTTTACATTACCTTCCTGTATAATTATACCCATCCAATATTTTACACGATTATCTTGCTTTATTATTCTGTAAAAATAAACACATGAAAAAGCTTTGCTTTTACCTGCTTTTAGCAGTTAGTGCCGATAATATTTATGCGCAAACAGATGCGGGACTATTTCGTTACCCCGATGTTTCCAAAACACAAATCGTTTTTTCCTATGCCAATGATTTATGGGTTGCCCCAAAGGATGGCGGTAATGCCGTAAGATTGAGTTCTCCTCCAGGAGTGGAAATCTATCCCAAATTTTCGCCGGATGGTTCAGCAATTGCTTTTACCGGAAATTATGATGGTAACAGGGATGTATACACGATACCTGTTTCCGGCGGCGTGCCTGTTCGCTTAACCCAACACAGCAATAGCGACAGGCTGGTGGACTGGACGAATGACGGGAAAAGCATATTGTTTGCTTCTATAAGGGAAAGCGGCAAATACCGCTTCAATCAATTTTATACCATTCCTGCAGGTGGCGGGCCGGCATCTAAATTACCGCTTGCCTATGCGGAGTTCGGCTCTTATTCTCCTGATGGAAAACAGATGGCGCTTAACTTTCGCACGCAGGTTGGCCGCAACTGGAAAAGATACCGCGGTGGCTGGAATGCCGATATACACATTTTTAATTTTGAAACCCTCGCAGATGAAAATATTTCTGTATCAAGCGATGGCGCAGATGAATTTCCTATGTGGCACGGCAACTTCATTTACTTTCTTACCGACCGTGGGCCGGAGCAGCGTATGAATTTATGGAGATATGATATCAGCAAAAAATCTTTTGAGCAGTTAACCAAGTTCACCGATTATGATACGCATTATCCGTCAATGGGTCCCGATGATATCGTTTTTGAACAGGCTGGCAGGCTATACCTGTTTTCTTTAAATACACTTCAATACAAAGAAATAAAACTGAGTGTAGTTACCGACAGGATGGCTTTAAAACCAAAGTTGGAAAAAACGGATAAATATATTCAGCATGTTAATATCAGCCCTGATGGTAACAGGGTATTGGTTGAAGCAAGAGGTGAGATTTTTTCGTTGCCTGCACAGGATGGATATGTAAAAAACCTGACCATGAGCACCGGGGTGGCGGAGCGTTATCCTTCCTGGAGCCCTGACGGCAGGAACATAGCCTACTGGAGTGACCAAAGCGGAGAATATGAATTATGGCTGATGGAAGCCGGCAAAGAAAGCAGTGCAAAAAAATTAACTGGTTACGGTGCTGGTTTCCGCTATCATTTATACTGGAGCCCTGATAGTAAAAAGCTTGCTTACCTTGACCAGGCGAATAAAATAAAAGTATATGATATTACCGCAAACCAAACTTATGATATTGACCATGCTTTAAGATATTCTTATGGAGGGCAGGAAAATTTTTCATGCAGTTGGTCGCCAGATAGCAGGTGGCTGGCATATAGCAGGGATATAGATAACTGGCATGATGCTATCTTTATTTATGATACGCAGCATAAAGTAAAACAGCAGGCAACCAGTGGATATTATAATTGCACAAAGCCCGTTTTTGATACAGAAGGCAAATACCTTTTTCTTTTCACTGCACAAAAATTTTTGCCTTATTACGGAGATTTTGATAACTCTTTTATTTATGCGAATGCCACACAACTTGCTGTAATTGCTTTAAAGAAAGATACGCCTTCATTGCTTGCTGCAAAGAATGATACGGTATCACTTAAAACAGATGACGCGAAAGATGAAAAAGCGCCAGCAAAAAATGAAAAGAAAAAAGGAAAAGACAGCAGTAAAACCTCCACAGATGATAAGAAAGAAAAAGCGAAGCCGGTTGATATAGATTTTGATGGCTTTGAACAAAGAATGGTTTTGCTTCCACCATCTTCTGGCAATATGGGCAATTTAAGCGTAACTAAAGGAAAGATAATTTATATACGCTATCCTAATACCGGTGCTTCTGACGCGCAAGGCTCCATCAAATTTTATGATATTGATAAGCGTGAAGAAAAAACCTTACTTGATGGTTGCAATAACTACTGGCTTTCTTCTAACAAAGAAAAAATGCTGGTATTGAAAGCAGGAGCATATGCCGTAATTAAACCGGAAGAAGGACAGAAGTTTGACAAACCTGTACATATAGACGAAATGACAATGACTGTTGACCCTACAGAAGAATGGAGGCAAATTTTTACAGATGCGTGGCGATTGCAGAGAGATTATTTCTATGACCCCAATATGCATGGCGTTGACTGGAACATGATTAAACAGCGTTATATGAAAATGCTGGATATGGCACTCACGAGAGAGGACGTTGATTTTATTCTCGGTGAAATGATTGGCGAGTTAAATGCTTCGCATACCTATCATGGTGGCGGTGATGGTGAAAATGAAAAAAGAGAATCATGCGGTTACCTTGGCGTTGACTGGCAGGCAGATGGAAAATTTTATAAAATAAAAAAGATACTGCAACCGGCACCCTGGGATGCGGAAGAACATTCGTCTTTGGCTGAGTCTGGAATAAAAATAAAAGAAGGCGATTATATACTCGCCGTTAACGGCATTCCGCTTACCACTGCACATGAACCATATGCCGCATTTTTCGGGCTCGCTAATAAAACGGTTGAGCTCACTTATAACAATACTGCAACTTTTACCGGCGCAAAAACAGCAATAGTAAAAACAATGGATGATGAATATCGCCTGCGCAATCTTGCATGGATTGAAGGTATGCGCAGGCGTGTGGAAGAAGCGACCAACGGAGATGTTGGTTATATTTATGTACCAAGTACGGGTATTGACGGGCAAACAGAATTGCTTCGTCAACTGAATGCGCAATCAGATAAAAAAGCATTAATTGTTGATGAGCGCTTTAATGATGGCGGCCAAATTCCTGACAGGTTTATTGAAATGTTAGACCGCGCGCCATTGGCGTATTGGGCAATACGCGATGGTAAAGATTGGCCCTGGCCGCCGCAATCAAACTTTGGCCCTAAAGTAATGCTGATGAACGGGTGGAGCGGCTCCGGCGGTGATGCCTTCCCTGATTTTTTCAAAAAGAAAGGTTTAGGCCCGTTAATAGGTACAAGAACATGGGGAGGTTTGATCGGTATCAGCGGTTGCCCTGAACTTATAGATGGCGGCGGAATAACTGTTCCTACTTTTCGTATGTATAATGTTGATGGCACATGGTTTAAAGAAGGGCATGGCGTTGACCCGGATATTGAAGTTCCGGAAGACCTGACAGCAATGGCTAAAGGCACAGACCCCCAGTTGGAACGTGCTATTGTTGAAATAAAAAACCTGCTTAAAACAAAAGGATATACTCCGCCTAAGGTACCGGCGTATGAGAAGCGGTAGATTTTTACGCGTTGATCGCAGAGAATGGTTTCTTTGCGATCAACCCGTAAATTATTTGACCTTATTTTATTAAAAGTGTTTTTACCATCGCTTCCCATTCCTGCTGCAGCGGCATAGAGGGAAAAGATTTTCCTGCCATGCTATACCAATACCTTGCATTCCCATTATCACCTTCTTTGCGATGCAGGTATGCGTGAATCCATGAGCCGGTGCTGTCATGAATATCCTGAACAATATCGTGCGCTTTTTCCCAATCACCTTTGCCTTCATACCATAATGCCTGCACGTATACCGATACCGAAACCGGAGGAGTTTCGTTAGAAAGTGTATTGATGAAGTTTTCAAATTCCATCTGGCAAAAATATATAAATAGCCATGTAGATTATTCTGTTCTATTTACTGATTCTATTAAACCATCCATCTGCCCAAAAACAAAAAATTGACTTTTTGAGGGTCGACTAATTACAGCATATTGCCCCAACAGCTTTTCAAAACCTGACAGGTCTGCATTTTTTTCCCTAATTTCCCCGCATGAACAACAACGATTACACTGCTGTATGTTTCGGAGAAGTTTTATGGGATTTTTTGCCTGATGGTTCCAAACAACCCGGAGGCGCGCCGATGAATGCGGCGTACCATCTCAATCAACTGGGTGTGCCTGCGGCGATGATCAGCAGGATTGGTAATGATGAGCTGGGAAAAGAATTGTTTGATTACTTCACCTCCAAAAAAGTTTCAGGAGATTATATACAAAAAGATAGCAGCCATGATACAAGCCGTGTGCTGGCTAAGGTAGATGGTAATCATGTTACCTACGATATTGTAAAACCCGTTGCCTGGGATTTTATTGAGTATAATATGGCGTTGGAAAAGCTGGTAGCCGGTGCGCGGTATTTCATATTCGGAAGTCTCGGCGCCCGGGCGGAAACCTCAAGACGAACCCTTTTTGAGTTACTGGAAATTGCTCCCTTTAAAATACTGGATATAAACCTGCGTGCGCCACATTATGAAAAGCAAACGCTTGATTACCTGCTTCAGCATGCTGATATACTGAAGCTGAATGCCGATGAGCTGGATTTACTATCCGGCTGGTACGGCATTGAAGGAGCTGAAAAAGATAAAATAGCTGCCTTACAGGATAAGTTCCATCTGAACACCATACTCACCACCCGCGGCGATAAAGGAGCTATCATCCTGGAAGACGGTACATTTTACGAGCACCCGGGTTTTGTGGTAAAAGTGGCTGATACTATCGGAAGCGGAGATTCCTTCCTGGCAGCATTTCTTTCTAAATATATACAGGGTGCGCCACTCAATGAGGCGGTAAGTTTTGCCTCTGGAATAGGTGCTTTTATAGCCACACAACATGGCGCCTGCCCCGCTTATACCATCCCCCGGGTTTTGGATGTGATGAAGGGCTTCGTCACCAATGTGTAAAAAAAGTTATTAACAAGTTTTTAATAAGTAGTTATTGAATAAAAAAACTTGTTCGAAATGCTATATTCTTTACCTTTGCACTCCTTAAATTGGGCCT
>JADLCD010000175.1 GCA_020847395.1 Chitinophagaceae bacterium | reverse complement strand
ACTGGAGTTTATATACCCCTTATAATCCTGTCCGCAAAAATAAAACAGTCCTCTTTAATTATATACCTGTCAAAGAACTTTTTGTTTATCTTTTTTCTTAAGGAAACGACATTGATTCACCATTGCCCATGGCCCTCATATCTCCCCCAGTTCCACTTTATCTGCGGTTACGCTTAACCGGTGTATAACGCCACATTTCAATGCAAAATTATTTTTTTGATGTCCAACAGGAAAATCAAAACAAATAGGGTAATTATATTCTTTTACCTTTTCCCAAACAATATCATATAGCGTTCTTCCAAATTCTTCGCCGGGATCATCAGGCTTAATTTTAAATCCACCGATAATTAAGCCTTTAAGTTGAGACAATTTATTGGCCCGTTTCAAATTCCAGAACATACGATCAATGCTATACAAATATTCGCCGGTATCTTCTACAAATAAAATTTTACCTGCGGTTTTAATTTCTGAGCGGGTGCCTGATAATGTTTCCAGCATTTTTAAATTACCGCCAACCAACGCGGCTTCTGTAATACCTCTCCTGTTTTTTTCGTTACCTGCTGTTTTGTATACCATCTTTACACCCGTTAAAGCGTCTTTTATGGATTGTATGGTTTGAATTTGAACAGGCTCTGCTTTACTCCAGTCTTCCGGAAAACTATTGCACATTTTTGAATGAATGGAAGCGGCTTTATAGTTACTGTTGATGTGTGCATGAATAACGGTAATATCGCTGAAGCCAATAATCCATTTTGGCTTCAGGTGAAATTTTGAAAAGTCTATATTATCAATAATTCTTACCACACCATAACCGCCTCTTGCGCACATAATAGCTTTAATGGAACTATCGTCCAGCATCTGCTGAAAATCATTTGCTCTTTCTGCATCAGTGCCGCCAAAACTAAAATCGCGCTTACCAATGGTTTTACCTATGTGTATTTTAAAGCCCCATTCCTGCATTTTATTTATGGCAGGTTGCAGTTCCGCCTCAGTAATATATCCTGCCGGCGAGGTAATGCCAATTGTATTTCCTGGTTTTAATGCAGGTGGAATGATCATTGCCGGCTCTGGTAAATTATATGCTTGTGCAATGCCTGGCAAGGCAATCCCTGCCGTAAAAAAAGATAAAAACCCTTTCCTGTTCATGGTTCAAAATAAAAGAAAATATTGATAAACTGATTTTATAACATAGCGCCTACAAGGTTTAAGGTAGAAAAGAATTTATATAGTTTATGCGGAAATGCAGTTTATGCCAATGCCCATAATACAGGTGCGTTGGATAAAAAGTGAAATTGAGATTTTTGTTAACGGAAAAATGTTAATCATTTACTCATCCTTAAAAATCGTATTACTAAAAATACTGATGCTAATGTTAATCCAGTTATCAAGCCCAGCCATATACCCGGCGCACCCATATTAAATTTAAATGCAAACAGGTAACCTACCGGTATGCCAACAATCCAATAAGCAATTACTACAAGTATGGTAGGCACTTTTACATCTTTAATGCCACGCAATAAACCTGCACCTATTGCCTGTGTGCTATCTGATATCTGGAATATTGCAGCATATAATAAAAGTAGCGCAGCAAGATGAATCACTTCTTGATTCTTATTAAAAAAAACCGGTAGCTGAAACCTGAATAAAGTAAATACAATGGCGCAGAATATACCATAAAACAATGCCGTAATCAATGTGCTTCTACCTATAACGTTTATCATTAAACGATCTTTTCTGCCAAAGGCATTGCTTACTCTTATAGAGCCGGCTTGTGCAAGCCCCATTGATACCATAAATGTAAAAGATGCACAGCTTAATGCAATCTGGTGAGCAGCCTGTGCAACGGCGCCAATAGTACCTATTATAATACCCGATACTGCAAAAGCGCCGGCTTCCATACAAATTTGTAAACTACTCGGCACACCTATATGCAGCAGGTCTTTCATGGTTGTCCATTTCAATTTCCATTGGGCGCTTTTTACCGCCATATACCTGCTGAATGTGCGATGCTTTGCTACTACCAAAGCCAGTGCAATAAACATGAGCGTTCGTGTAACTAATGTTGCCCAACCTGCACCTGTTAATTCAAGCCGCGGAAAACCAAGGTTTCCGTAAATCAATAACCAGTTCAGAAAAATATTAACAGGCATTCCGCAAAGTGATAATACCATCGCGGTTCTTGTATACTCCAATCCATCTGTAAATTGTTTAAGCGTCATAAACAATAACATCGGAATAATGGAGAGCGACATCAATTGCATAAAAGGCAATGCCAGCTCTACCACTTCAGCATCCTGACCTAAATGTTTTAATATGCCTTTGCCAAAAAATAAAGAAAAAGATATGAGTATAGCCGTAACCGTACAAAGTACAAAGCCATTAAAAAAATAGTGCGATACCAATTGCCCGTCACGTTTGCCATGTGCCATCGATACCATCTGCGATACAGAAATCGTCATCCCTATTCCCAATACAAAAGGAATATTCATGGCGGTTATTACCAATGCCGATGCAGCAAGTTGCTTATAACTGATAGCGCCAACCATGGCGGCATCAATAATGTGCAAGGCCATTTGTGCCAGTTCGCCAATAATAATAGGGAAGGCAAGCCTGAGCGTTTTTCCTGCTTGTGTACGCAGCATAATATCTTCTTAAAAAAAGATATCCGGAGCAGTTTTAAACCACCCGGATATCAGCGCGTTAAAAATCGGTTTATTATTTGTTAAGCTTAGCTACCTGCGCTTCAAAATATTCTCTTGTAAAAATCACGTCAGGTAAATTGTTATACCAGTTTGACTCATGCTCAATTGAAAACATGCCATCAAAATTTTGTCTTTTAAATTCAGCAAGAGCTGCCGGTATATTAATTACACCTTTACTTACTACGGTATCTGCAGCCTTGGGATCATCAAATTTTACGATGTCTTTTAAATGTGCACCATATACATGCCCTTCCAGTTTTTTAAGACACTCAACAGGATCTAATCCGTTACGTGCCCAATGCCCGATATCAGCGCATGCACCAATATTTTTATGCCCCTGTATTGCTGCAAGCACTGAATCAGGATGTTGATATGCATTTGGTTTTGGATGATCATGAATAGCAATCTTAATACCTGCTGCACCACCAAGACTGTCAATCAAATTCCAGAATTCTTTTTTGGGTTCAGCGGTAATATATTTCAAGCCGAATTCTTTTGCAAGCTCAAATGCTTTAACCCATTCTTCTTTAGTGCCGGGAGAAATAACCCCCATCGCCACGATATCAATGCCTTTTGATTGTAAAAGTTTTTTCAGTTTTTCTTTGTCTTCTGCAGACATTTTAATACCGAATTCGCCTTTCATATCACCGCCGAGCTTTTGTCCCCAAAACGCTTCAATATGTTTTATGCCCGCGCTGTCAACTTTGCTCAGTGCATCAGCAACAGAAAACATTCTGAATGTCCACATCTGAACACCAAGTTTAAAACCAGCGGTGCTGCCGGCACTGGCGGTGGTGGCTACAGTGTCTTTTGTTGTAGCTGTACTGTCTGCATTTGCTGATGAAGAAGAATTACTGTTGCAAGAGATAATGGCAAAAATACCCAGCATAGATACCAGGAAGCCTGCAATCAATTTCATGTGTAAATTTTAAAAGTGAATAATTAAAACCGGTGGCAAAAGTATAGAAATATTTTTTGCAGAAAATGAGGGATTATTAATGATTGGCAGCTGGGGGGGAATTAATAAGGTGTTAATAATGGAAGTCTGATAATCAAATATCTGTTATGGATGAAATTATGAGGCGTCCTCTTGCCGTTAAAATTTAAAAAGCCGCTTGTGGCGGCTTTTTAAATTTGTTGATTTTTCTGCTCCCCCTTCAGGACTTGAACCTGAGACCCTCTGATTAACAGTCAGATGCTCTAACCAACTGAGCTAAGGAGGAATATATTTCCTTATTGTTAAGGGCGGCAAAAATAGGGAATTTTGATTGTAAAAAACAAAGAAATTTCGTGCTGTTTTTAAAAAGAATATTACGGCACTATTTATGATTTGTATTTGCTACCAGGAGTAATCATAAATATTAAAATAAAAGAAAAATTATATTACTCTGTACATTTGCTATCCGATAATATTTTATTTCACCATTAAAATTGTAGATCATGGCTTTTACATTACCGGCTTTGCCTTATGCATATGATGCATTGGAGCCCTATATCGATACACTTACAATGCAGATACACCACGACAAGCATCATCAGGCTTACGTAGATAATCTTAATAAAGCAATTGCAGGAACACCAAATGAAAATAAAACGCTTGATGAATTAGTGAAGAATGCAGGTTCAATCAGCCCTGCAGTTCGTAATAATGGTGGTGGTCACTGGAATCATACCTTTTTTTGGGAAACTTTAGCAAAAGGTAGTGGAACACCTTCTGGTAAATTAGCCGAAGCTATTAACAGCGCTTTTGGTAACCTGGATGAATTGAAAGCAAAAGTTAATACCGCAGGTGCAACACGCTTTGGCAGCGGTTGGGCATGGTTGATTTTAAAAGATGGCAAATTAGAGGTAACAAGCACACCTAACCAGGATAATCCTTTAATGGATGTTGCAGAAGTGAAAGGTACACCACTTTTAGGCGTAGATGTTTGGGAACATGCTTATTATCTTAAATATCAAAATAAACGCCCTGATTACCTGGCTGCAATATGGAATGTGATTGATTGGAAAAAAGTAGAAGAAAGATTTGCAAAAGGGTAGTTGATTATAGCTGATAACATAATAAGAAAGGCTATCATTCCGATAGCCTTTCTTAATTACTATTCAAAAATTTAATTTTATCCTAAAGCCACTCTTTTAAAGTCGGTAATAGTTAAACCGCTATCTACACTTTTCAAATACTCTGCTACGCTTTTGCCGGCATCTTTTACAAAGGGCTGCGCAGTTAATGTATTTTCTTTAAAGAAGGCATTCAGTTTTCCTTCAGCAATTTTTTCAATCATTGCATCTGGTTTGCCTGCCATTTTAGGGTCATTCTTTATCTGCTCAGTAACGATTGCTTTTTCACGGGCAACCACATCTGCAGGTACTGAGTCAGGATCTACTGCCACAGGGTTCATAGCAGCAATCTGCATT
>JADLCD010000174.1 GCA_020847395.1 Chitinophagaceae bacterium | reverse complement strand
GCCGTTCAATATCCTAACGAACCGTTATGCCGTTACTGGCCATATCCCTTATTCCAATGCAGCTCCCTATTACCGGATCCCACGCAATGAGAATGGAGATCTGACACAGTATTTTAAACTTGCCCCAACGAGTCCAAACCAAAATCCGCCCCCGG
Organism: Chitinophagaceae bacterium; assembly: GCA_020847395.1. Taxonomy (GTDB): domain Bacteria; phylum Bacteroidota; class Bacteroidia; order Chitinophagales; family Chitinophagaceae; genus Agriterribacter. The sequence goes on along the minus strand of JADLCD010000174.1, from coordinate 2,981 downwards.
TTTTGGATCCTTTAGCGTATGAGGACAACAGCACTACCCAGGTTTTGGCCGATATTGACCTGTTTGCCGAAAGATTTTCATCAGAATGGGCTAATTCAATTTTATACTACCACCCTGAATTTCCGAAGCTGAAATATGCATTACAAAATCTTAAACCTAGCTATGAATTTGATGCTTCTCTCGATAAAATAGAAACATGGAGCGCAGCATATGCTGCTGGTTTAATTCCTACCCCGGCAAACCAGGCCGGACTTCTTTCGCAAGACCCTTTCTTCAATGGGCTGGGTTCGGCTTACCTTACCACTATGCTGAGTTATATGAACCTTGATTACAGGAATGGAAGTTTCTGGAAATATGCATACTTGTCTATTGCCTGTTTAAACAATAATAATGCATCCTGTGCTTCCACTGCGCCAAGTAATACTTATGGAGTAGGCGCTAATTTGATTACAGGCCGTTGTGAAGCAGATAAAAATTATATGTGGCAGGTCTTTAAGGCGTTATATGTTGCGTTAAAAGACAGGTTTGTAAATGAGCACATGGCAAACATGGTGAGCGGGTCCGTGTACAGCAGTTTAAAAAATAACAACTATCTCAGGCGTTTTGGCTATTCTGAGGAATATTATAACCAGGCCGGCTTCATGGCTAATATAGCCAACACTGTCATGAATAGTGCGGGAAACAATCCCGGGGCAGAGCAGGGGCATATGCAGCAACAGTACATTGAAAACTGCGATTCCTATATAAATTTCTGGAAGCAGGAGCTTGAAAAATGTGATGTCATAAACCTTCATCCTCAAAAGGAAGCCATATTAACTGATATTACAGCAAGGCTAAAACAGATTTGTATTGAAGGAAGTGATGAAAATCACCTGGACGGTTCTTCTACCGTAAGGCCATCTTCGACCTACACGCCAACAAGTTTTGAAGAGGTGATACGGCAGCGAATGGCATTTTATCAAATTCCGGTTTCTGAACTCTGCCATCCATATCTAATTTCACATCCAAGGCCATATGATCTTCAACCAACAACAGGCGTTGATATTGTGATTGATAAAAAAGACGAATGCCTCTGCACCAAAATCCGTCTCCTTACATTAATGGTGGCTTTGGATCCTAATTATTCTAACTTAAATGTGCCCTTGTCTTCTAAGATATCTTTTTACCTGGCAAATAAATTTTCGCAAACGGTAGATGCTGCTCTTTTGGGAAATCTTATCAACGGTTGTAATGGAGTGCCTGCAAATTGCGAAACCAATGATCCTCCATTGGAAATTCCGGCATTTCTTTCAGATTGTAAGCCTTTAATTAAGAAATGTGTAAGCTGTGCAGAATACCTTGCTTTGAAAAGGAGGTTTACCGATAATAATCCGTTTTTCAACGGGGTAGTGTTCAATACCGATCCTCTTTCTGAACAACAAATTCGTAAAAATGAGGCATTTGAGGCCTTTATGAACCAGGCCACAGGGTTTAATAAAAAATGGCAGCAATATATACAGTTTGAGAATTCATGTATAAATGGAATCGTGCCCTGGGATTATAATGGACTGATGCAGGTGATCAAGACATTCGACAGTACCTATAACGGGTCACTCAGCGGGGCTGCCTGTCAATATGCATTTGCCCAGGTCTTTAACGGCCGGTTTACAACAATGTTTAATTATGCACAGATATACCAGATATATAAGGACAATGGTTATACGCTTGAGATTTGCAATCCCGTGGTCACTGCTTCAGACATAAAAATGCTGGCAAAAGAGTTTTACGCTTATTATGGTGCCAATTACTGGCAAAATGCCAATTGGCAGAATGATTTTGCAGTTCATTTTAATGGTCATTACAGCAGTTCTTACAGTTTTGCTGATATCAGTAGTATCATAAAAGTGCTTTGCGGAGAAGCCTTCTCCGTTTGCGGGCAGTATTCTTACCCGCATCTTTTTAAACTCGACAGCCTCTATAAAGTAGCAAATAACGGGCAGGCATGGCTAAATGCAAACTGCGAACAGAATTTTACGAACTATTTTAATGTGCAAACACAGGGCCAGCTTACCTGGCAGGATATAATCAAGAAGTATAGCGATCAAACAATGCAACTTAATGTATGCCTGCCTCCTGTTGAATGTCTGTTTCTTGAAAAGCTAATTGATAACTACCGGAATTTAGGCTCAGGTGCCTGCCCCGGGATCAGCCAGCAACTTACCCCGGAAGAGTACTGTAAGCAATGCTTTGCCAGTTTTGCAAGCCAGGAACTGGGATATACTTATACTTACGAGCAACTGGCCCTGATGTATAAAAAAACCTGTGCAAAGGAGATATTTGATCTGTGCAAACAGGATTATACTTGTTCCTCATTGTCAGAATTCTATAACGATTTTGTTAAGGACTATTCCGACTCACTTACAGGCAGCAATTGCAGGGAGTTTTTTGTAACTAAATTTAATGAAAAGTATACGACCCAGCATAGTTTTTCTCAAATAGCAGCTATTTATATTCTGTACTGTGATAAGGAACCTCCGCTTTGCGAAAAAGTGGAAATTACAGATGCGCAGCAAATTATTAATGTTAAAAAGAAATTCCTGGAAATGTACCCCGACCCTGCCGGATTTTTTGGCAATGCCTGTGCTGCAAGGTTTACCGATTTCTTTAACCAGCAGTTTTATTCAAAGTATACTTACACGGAGATTGAGAATTATTACCTGGCCCTTACCGGGCAATATCCTGAGGTTTGTGTTATAAATAATGCTGCAGAACTGCTGGATTTTAAAGTAAAGTATCTCGAAGAGTATGGGGGGTACAACATGCCGGAAGCATTGACAAAAGACCTGTTTACAAAACTGTATAATATTAAGTTTTCCACTAAAGAAAATTATACATGGTATAATGTTACAGATATATACACTATGGCAGGCATTCCATTAAATATTTTCAGTACCGACCATACGGTGAGTATTACCTGCGATAAATTGCTGAGTATTAAAATG
>JADLCD010000173.1 GCA_020847395.1 Chitinophagaceae bacterium | reverse complement strand
ATCAACACTATTATTTAAATCCAAGTTTTCAGGGAGGCCCGATACCGATAGGCGGGGATTATTATTTTAAAGTGGTACCATAATACTGTAAGTATGGGATGAGCTCAACCGATGATGGATACCAAAGGGATTGATGTATGATTTATTTGATGTGAGAAATGAAACTGGACCTGTACCTGTGGTAGATAATGTTTCTAATTTTACAAGTGTTCAATTATTTAACCCATTACAATCAGATATAACAACACTACCACAGTACCGGGCAAGATTGCAACAACAAAATCCGGGAAATCAAACAACACAAATAACAAACTTATTCGGTCAATATGCGTACTAAACTTTTTCGGGTTACCTTATGTATTGTAATAGCTGCAACTACTATTTTCAGCAGGTGTAAAAAAGGGTTGAGTGTTGATTGTACCGAAAGCAGGTATACTTTCAATGTGCCAATCAATATATACCCTGATGATGAAATTATTCATATTAATGATACTATCTGGTTTGAGTGTGATTTTCTTTCAAACCAAACAGACCTGCAAACAAATACGATAATTAATTATAGCAACGCTGAAAATTTAGGAACCGGTTTAAGTTTATTAAAGTTAACAGGCGGTGATGTAAGTGACCCCGGAGCTATTGCTGCCGCCAACGAGTTTGGTTATGTTATTAAAAACGGGGTTTTTATTCAAGGTAGTTCACTACCGGATCAAGGTAGGACTTATAATTTTTCGGAATTAAATAATACTTATAAATTTAAGTTAGGAGCAGTTGCACAACAAAAAGGAGATTACTTAATAGGTGTAGGAAATGCTTCTAATGTATATACAAAAGACGATGAATGCACAAAAGCTGCATTTATTATAACAATCGCCAACACCGATCAACATTTAAATATATATCAACAGAATAGACCTGGATATGTTTTGAGCGATTATGAACAGACTCATGTTTATTGCTTTAAGGTTGAATAAACGCTATTTACAATTTACAGGAAGACTTCTAAATCTTTTAAATAATGCTATTGTGCGTTTTACCTGTAATTAGATTAGGTAGTGAAAATAAACACCTCAGCAAATATGACCAATATCATACCTCGCATTGATGTGAAGCATCTTCCCATACTTTTACCGGAGGTTTGTTGCGTGTATCTTTATATAGTTGCCAGACCAAATCATATAAACTTTAAAAAAAATAACATGAAAAAAGTTACAACCCGGCTTATCTTTTTGATAAGTCTAATCTCTGTGTACTCTTTTTCAGGGTGTAAAAAAGTTTGGGATTACGTTAAACAACACCCTAACGGAACTGCGAACAATTGCAACGTAGAGCGCGTTACCTTTTCTTTCTTCCCGGAATATTCACTTCCTTCAGAAGGAGATAAGCCCCTAAATGATACATTGAATATTACATACAATACTGCTGGTAATCCGGTAAGCATGACATATACTTCTTCCAGGTATCCGGAAATTGATCCGGTAGATGTGTTCAGCTCAGACCATATATTAAGATACGATAGCAAAAACAGGTTAGCAGCATTTCTTGAAAACGTTTCAGACAATGTTAGAAGCGACTGGGCAGGTTGCATATTGTGGCATAAATATACTTATGTAAATAACAACCTGATTACAGATAGCATTTTTTCTTACGGCGCGGGCAACTACCTGATTAGCAACCGGCCTGATGGAGGCGTTTCACCTTTTACCATTGTTGAAATTACGCTTGATAGCTATGGGCGAATTATAAAAACCTCAACATGGAATACAGAGGATCCGGCCCGGGTTGAAAAAACATATACTTATGATGCATCTGGTAATCTTGTTAAACCTGGCATTACTTACAGCAACAAAACCAATATCAAACAAACCAATAAAGTATGGATGTTTCTGGCAAGAGATTATAGTGTGAACGAACCTGCCGGAGGGGCACTTGCCTATAACAGCAACAATTTGCCTGTGCTGTATAGCAAAAGAGTACCTTTTTTTGCTGAGCCTTATTTAACACCTGACGATTCACAGGCACGGGTTTATTATAAGTGTAAATAGTTTTTTGGAAGTTAAAAAAGTCCGGTAATCCGGATTTTTTAACTTCACTGCTCTGCCTCTGCATGCAAAGCGGGCAATGCAAATAATATTGCTTCATGGAAATAAGTTATGCTGATTTTTAGAGCGGGATATAGTACGGTATGCAGCGTTATATAAGAACTCCCTGTCAACCCTAAAAATCAGTATATGAAAGTCTTGCTTACTTTAGCTGTCTTTTTAATAATGTTATGTATTTGTTCCTGCAAAAAGGATGATAATAAAGATAAGCACTTTCCAAATCCTGATTGCAAGAGCGATGAAGCAACCACAAGAACGATAAATAATAAAAAGGCCGTTGTTAGATTAACTGCTACTTATTATGAAAGCATATACCTTGTTGAAGAAAATACCATTGACACAAGATTAATCCCGTGTAATTTTCCAATGGAGTTCTTTCAGGATGGGCTGGCTGTGATGATAAGCGGTGATGTAAAAGCTACTCAACAAAAGCCCTCAACTCCCTGCTGCGCCGAAAATTTTGTTATTACAAAAATCCGCAAAGAATAAATTTAAAATACAAAGGTCCGGCTCTGCCGGACCCTTTATCTACATTCACTCAAATTTATTTAGAAACCGTTTTCTTCTTTTTATCACTTTTTACTTCCTTTTCCTTTGGTTGCTCATTCCTGAATACAACCGTATTATCAAACACATCTACCAATACCGGGCTTGATTTATTTATATCTCCCGCCAGTATTCTTTTGCTCAACTGGTTAACAATTTCTTTTTGAATTAACCTTTTTAAAGGTCTTGCACCAAACTGCGGGTCGTAACCATTGTCTGCAAGATAATCGATGGCATAGCCGGTAAACTCAAGTTCAATACCATTGTTTGCCAGCAGGTTTTTAAGCTGGTTAAGTTGTATATTAATGATACCCCGAATTTCTTTCTTCATCAACGGCTGGAACATAATCACATCATCAATACGGTTAAAAAATTAAGGGCGAATGGTTTGCTTCAGCATATTCATCACCTCAACTTTTGTACGCTCCACCACTTCTTCTTTGTTGGCTTCGGTAACATTTTCAAAATTATCCTGTATCACCTGGCTGCCCATATTACTGGTCATTATGATAATGGTATTTTTAAAATTCACTACCCTGCCCTTATTGTCTGTTAAACGCCCGTCATCTAATACCTGTAATAATATATTGAATACATCAGGATGCGCTTTTTCAATTTCATCCAGCAATACTACGCTGTATGGTTTGCGCCTAACCGCTTCCGTTAGCTGGCCGCCTTCATCATAACCCACATACCCGGGAGGAGCGCCCACCAAACGACTTACCGAATGTTTTTCCTGGTATTCACTCATATCAATACGGGTCATCATGTTCTCATCATCAAACAGGTAACCTGCCAGGGCTTTGGCCAGCTCGGTTTTACCAACACCGGTTGTGCCCAAAAATATAAATGAACCGATTGGTTTTTTGGGGTCATTCAATCCCGCCCTGCTCCTGCGTATAGCATCGGCTACTGCTTCAATCGCTTCATCCTGTCCAACCACACGTTTGTGCAGTTCATCTTCCAGGTTCAATAATTTTTCCTTCTCACTCTGCAGCATTTTTGTTACCGGTATGCCTGTAGATTTTGCCACTGCATACGCAATATCTTCCGCATCCACTTCTTCTTTCAGTAATCTTTTTTCAGGCGCTACTTCATTCAGTTCAGCCGTAAACTTATCAATATTCTGCTCCGTTTCTTTTACCTTGCCGTAGCGAATTTCTGCCACACGTCCGTAATCACCATTACGTTCTGCTTTTTCCGCTTCTAATTTTAAAGCTTCAATCTCTGCTTTGCCTGCCTGTATTTTTTCTACCAGTTCTTTTTCCTGTTGCCATTTAGCCTTTAGTGTATCTCTTTCTACACTTAATATAGAAATTTCCTTAGCCAGCTCTTTTAATTTCCCTTCATCATTTTCACGTTTGATGGCTTCGCGCTCAATTTCCAGTTGACGAATTTGCCTTTCTAACTGGTCCAGTTCTTCCGGCATTGAATTCATTTCCAAACGAAGTCTTGCAGCGCTTTCATCAATCAGGTCAATGGCTTTATCAGGCAGAAAACGGTCGGCGATATAACGGTTAGATAATTCAACCGCCGCAATAATCGCTTCATCTTTTATACGCACATGGTGGTGTGTTTCGTAGCGGTCTTTAATACCACGTAAAATAGAAATAGCATCTTCCACGCTTGGCTCATCAATCAATACTTTCTGAAACCTTCTTTCCAGCGCTTTATCTTTTTCAAAATATTTTTGATACTCATTAAGTGTTGTCGCGCCAATAGCTCTCAGTTCACCACGGGCTAATGCAGGCTTCAGAATATTAGCAGCATCCATCGCACCTTCGCCGCCGCCTGCACCTACGAGTGTATGTATTTCATCAATAAATAAAATAACCTCTCCTTCGCTTTTTGCCACTTCGTTTACCACGCCTTTTAAGCGCTCTTCAAATTCACCTTTATATTTAGCGCCGGCAATCAACTGCCCCATATCAAGCGCATATATAATTTTGCTTTTCAAATTTTCCGGCACATCGCCATTAATAATACGCATGGCAATACCTTCCGCGATAGCGGTTTTACCAACGCCCGGTTCACCAACCAGCATCGGGTTATTTTTATTACGGCGCGAAAGTATATGCAATGTTCTGCGTATCTCCTCATCACGGCCTATTACAGGGTCAAGCTTGCCCTGCCTTGCCATTTCATTTAAGTTTTTGGCATATTTACTCAACACATTAAACTGTGTTTCCTGTGTTTGAGAATTTATGGTTGAACCCTTGCGAAGATCTTTTATAGCTGCTGTCAATCCTTTTTCAGTCAGCCCTGCATCTTTCAATAATGTAGCGGTATTATCATTACCCTGCAAAATAGCGAGCAGTAAATGTTCTACACTTACAAATTCATCGCCGAATATTTTCAGCAATGAACCTGCACGCAGAATAATATTATTCATATCCCTGCTTATAGCCTGTGCGGGTTCTCCCGACGAAACTTTTGGAAGTTTATTAATACTTTCATCCAGCTTTGATTCTACAAAGTTTACATTTACATTATTCTTCTTCAACAAAAATTCTATAGGAGAATCATCATCGCTTAGCAGGGCCTTCAGCAAATGTTCACTTTCAATGTTTGCATTGCGGTTATCGAAAGCTATCTGCTGTGCTTTAGCAATAGCTTCCTGCGCTTTAATAGTGAAATTATTCAGATTCATATTTTAAGTTTTCCTTTATCTGTTTTAAAATAACTTTACTATTACAGCAAAACATAATCCAAAGAAATACAGTAGAAAATATGTCATATAAATTTAAGTCAATCTGCCTGAATTTCAGTCTTTTATTAAGCTTTCTGCTATTATTGCAGCCCGTTTTTTCCCAATCCAATTTTTCTGTTGTAGATGATTTTATAGATAAGAACAGGAAAGCTTTGGGCGGCGAGGTAATAGCGCTGGTTTGGAAGGACGGTAAAGTGGTATACCGCAAGGAAACGAGTGAAGATTTCAATAGTAAAACGCCGGTGGCAATCGGCTCCGGCGGTCAGTGGCTTACGGCTGCGCTGGCAATGATATATGTAGATGAAAACAAGCTCACGCTTGATACCAGGGTGAATAAGCTGATCCCTATTCTTGCCAAATACATGAAAGGATATATTACGTTGAAGCAATCCCTTTCGCACACAACCGGGCTTGAGGGCGAGAAAACCGGTATTGGCAAATTAGCGCCTAAACTCAGATTTGAATCACTGGAAGAAGAAATGGACCATTTTGCTAAGAAAAAAGAAATTGTAACCAACCCGGGCACCGAATTTTTTTACAGTTATGTGGGTATGGATATTGCCGGAAGAATGATGGAAGTGGTTAGCAAAAAAACATTTGACAGGATTGTTGCGGAAAAATTACTACGCCCGCTTAAAATGAGAAATACCACTTTCTTTAACGATAATATGTCGGTCAACCCGTCAACAAGCGCTCAAACTACCGCTAACGATTATATTAATTTTTTGGCGATGCTGCTGAACAACGGAACATTTGAAGGGAAAAAAATATTGAGCGATAAGGCTATTGAAGAACTAAGCAAGCCGCAGTTTGCTGAACTACCGGTAAAGTATACCCCAAAAGGAACCGAAGGCTTGCATTATAGTTTTGGCGCATGGCTGATGGAAGAAGATGCAGGCGGAAAAGGAACAGTGATTGCAAGCCCCTCACTCGGCGGCACATGGCCGTTTATTGACAAGAAAAATAATTACGCAGCTATTTTATTGGTACAACCAGGTTCCGGGCCGGATGGCAAAGAGATGTATACCAAATTTAAGGCGGTGATTGATGAAGCCTTGGGAGTGAAATAGCCCCTCACCCACCCCCTTCTTCACTCCGTGGAGAGGGGTGCCTGAATTCAAATCAGGTTAATAAAATTTAGAAGCAGGAACCTGGGGTGCCAAGATTGATGAGCAATATGAAAAAGAAAAGTATACAAGCATTTGTTTAAATTCAATAAGTAGCTATTAAACCTACAGGGTTTGCAGCCCGAAGATTCAGCGCGGCAGGCCCTATAGGTTTCCGGCTATAAAAGATAAAATTGTTACGATCAATAACATGAAAATCTTCTCTGCAGCACAAATAAAATTATGTTATGAGTATACCATTCAGCACGAAACCATCAGTTCATTAAACCGAATGGAACGTGCAGCAATACAATGTGCCGATTGGATTAATCAGCATACTGCCTTTTACAAAAAAATAATTATTTATTGCGGACCCGGTAATAATGGCGGCGATGGTTTGGCTATAGCCAGGATTTTATTTTTACAGGGAAGAACGGTAGAGGTGTTTTATGTAGATAGTGCATCACAATCTGAAGATTTCAAAGCCAATGTTGAAAGATTATCACAGCATAATATTTCACCGGTCCTTTTATCTTCGCCGGATTTATTTCCTGCACATAATGACGATGATATTATCATTGACGCCTTGTTCGGATATGGATTGAACAGGCCACTATCAGGCATAGCCGAAGTTTTGGTGCAGCATATCAATCAATCCAAGTCAACCATTATATCCATTGATATTCCAAGCGGATTATTTGCCGATAAAAATTCCAAAGGCAATACGATAGTTCAGGCAACATATACATTAACCTTCCAGTGCATGAAACTTGCATTTTTATTACCGGAGAATACGCCTTTTGTTGGAGAAGTAACAGTACTGGATATAGGATTGCATCCTGATTTTTATAATAATACGGATGCTGCATTTGAAATAACATCTCACAAAATAATTCATGGATATTATTCACCGAGAAAAAAATTTTCCCATAAAGGCACTTACGGTAATGCCGCGCTTATTGCAGGCAGTTATGGTATGATGGGAGCAGCAGTTTTAGGCGCACAATCCTGTATGAGAAGCGGTGCGGGTAAGCTTACCTGTTATATTCCCAAATGTGGCTATAGTGTTCTTCAATCAACAGTGCCGGAGGCCATGTGTGTGACTGATGAAAATGAAACACATCATACCAATCTTCAGTTAAAAGGAAAATATGATGCCTATGCCATAGGCCCGGGTATCGGGCAAAATGAAGCAACCGTTGCGGTTATTGAAACGCTGCTGCAACAAAAGCCTGCAAGGCTTGTTATAGATGCGGATGCATTGAATATACTGGCAGCTTACCCGGCTTTGTTGAATTTGCTTCCGGCAAATACGATACTCACCCCCCATCTCAAAGAGTTTGAACATTTATTTGGGAAAAGTGAAAATGATTTTCAGCGCCTTCAACTGGCTCTTGAAAAAGCGGGATCGCTGAACATTTATATTGTTTTAAAAGGCTATTACTCTTTTATAGCTACTCCCTCAGGTAAAGGCTATTTCAATTCAACAGGAAACCCGGGTATGGCTACTGCCGGCAGTGGCGACGTGCTTACGGGCATATTGCTCGGGCTATACGCGCAAAGCGATGATGCTAAAAAAGTGGTGCTGACCGGTATTTTTCTTCACGGATTGGCTGGCGACCTGGCGGCTGCTGAAAAAACAGAAGAGGCAATGATAGCGGGAGATATTGCCAACTACCTGCCTGCCGCATGGGAAATTCTCAAAAACCCTGATTATTTTTCCTAAATGGACTAATTAGGCTTTAAACCCCTATTTTTGCCCCCCAAAAACTCATAAATCAGAACTTAACGATTATGGACAAATTGTTCTATCTCGTACCCGCAATGGGACTTCTTGGATTGCTCTATACTTACGTGAAATTCAACTGGGTTTCTAAACAGGATGCCGGCTCCGACCGCATGAAGGAAATCAGCAATTACATAGCTGAAGGTGCAATGGCTTTCCTGAAAGCAGAATGGAAAATTCTCGGCTACTTTGTGGCAATTGTAGCTATCCTGTTAGGCGTAATGGCCCAGGCAAACCCTCATTCGCATTGGTCAATAGCTATCGCATTTATAGTAGGCGCAGTATTTAGCGCTACTGCCGGTTATATAGGTATGCGTATAGCCACCAAAAGTAATGTGCGCACAGCACAAGCGGCTAAAACAAGTTTGTCAAAAGCATTATCGGTTTCATTTACCGGCGGTTCTGTAATGGGTCTTGGCGTTGCCGGTTTGGCAGTGTTGGGTTTAGGTAGCGTATTCATTATTTTGTATATGCAGTTTGTTGGCAGTTATGCGCCCGGTACACAGGAATATTCAGATGCCATGCTCAAAGCCATTGAAGTATTAACCGGTTTTTCGCTCGGCGCTGAAAGCATTGCGCTTTTTGCACGTGTAGGTGGCGGTATTTATACCAAAGCTGCCGACGTAGGCGCCGACCTGGTAGGTAAAGTAGAAGCAGGTATTCCTGAAGACGATCCACGCAACCCCGCCACTATTGCGGATAATGTGGGTGATAACGTAGGTGATGTTGCCGGTATGGGCGCCGATCTTTTCGGTTCTTACGTGGCAACCGTACTTGCCACCATGGTATTAGGACAGGAAACAAAATCAACTGATAATTTTGGTGGACTTGCACCCATATTATTACCAATGCTGATTGCTGCGGCTGGTATTATCTTTTCTATAGTAGGCACCTGGTTTGTGCGTGTAAGCGATGCTGCCGGTATTAATACAGATAATGTACAGAAAGCATTAAACCTCGGTAACTGGGGTTCTATTGTGCTTACCGCTATTGTATCAATCGGGTTAGTATATTATATTTTACCAGAAACAATGACGCTTCGCGGTCATGACTTTACAAAATGGGGCGTATTAGGCGCAATAGCTGTTGGTTTGGTTGTGGGCGCTTTAATGAGCATCATCACTGAATACTATACGGCAATGGGTAAACGCCCTGTATTGTCTATCATCAAACAATCTTCTACCGGGCATGCTACCAATGTAAGTGGTGGTTTGGCAATAGGTATGGAGTCTACCTTCTTACCAATATTGGTATTGGCAGGTGGTATATGGGGTTCTTATGAATTTGCAGGATTGTATGGTGTGGCTATTGCCGCCGCAGGTATGATGGCTACAACGGCCATGCAGCTGGCAATTGACGCTTTTGGCCCTATTGCTGATAACGCAGGTGGTATTGCTGAGATGAGTGAACTTCCTAAAGAAGTTCGTGAAAAAACAGACGTATTAGATGCAGTTGGTAATACTACAGCAGCTACCGGAAAAGGTTTTGCCATTGCTTCTGCTGCTTTAACCGCGCTGGCTTTATTTGCTGCGTTTGTAGGTGTTGCCGGTATTGATGGTATTGATATTTATAAAGCCAAAGTATTGGCTTCACTTTTTGTTGGTGCTATGGTGCCGTTTATATTTTCTTCATTGGCAATTCGTGCGGTGGGTGAAGCAGCGATGAGTATGGTGGAAGAAGTTCGTCGCCAGTTCCGCACCATTCCCGGCATTATGGAAGGAAAGGGTAAGCCCGAGTATGATAAATGTGTAGCTATTTCAACAGATGCTTCCATCAAGAAAATGATGTTGCCCGGCGCTATTGCTATTATTTCTCCTTTAATTATAGGGTTTCTATTAGGGCCCGAAGCTTTGGGTGGCTTTTTAGCAGGTGCTACTGTTAGTGGTGTGTTGATGGGAATGTTCCAAAACAATGCCGGTGGTGCATGGGACAATGCAAAAAAATCATTTGAAAAAGGCGTTGAGATAAACGGAGAAACTTATTATAAGAAATCAGAGCCGCATAAAGCATCTGTAACCGGTGATACCGTTGGCGATCCTTTTAAGGATACTTCCGGCCCGTCTATGAATATTCTTATAAAACTAATGTCAATAGTATCGCTTGTAATTGCGCCCACATTGGCTCAAATGTTCGGAACAAAAGATCACGCAGCAGTTAAGAAAAACAAGATTGAACTGGTGAGCAGGATGGACAAGATTGAAAGTGAAAGACAACCTCAATAAAAAGATATAAAAACAAGTTAAAGGCGTTATACTTTCGTAGTATAGCGCCTTTTTTCTGCTGCTGTATATATTGATGCAAATGGCATAATCAGAAAAGAAAAGTGTTATCTATTCGGAAAAAGAAAATACAGAATCCCAACTTCTAAAAATGTCAAGAAGTCCGGGTGCATCCCAAATTCTCGCTCGTTTAGGATTATGAGTAAAGTTGTAGGTTGGGGTAATCTTTGCTCATTTGTAATCGGGAACCAGGCAGCCCCCGTGCCTTATAATAACATCATTACGGATAAATTGAAAATCAGGTTCTTATTTTTTAACCATGGCCTTGCCATATTGCAGTCAACTGCAACCGGGAAGTTTTTGTGTTTAAATTAAAAAAATTAAAAGTTAGTAAATTACTTTAAGCAATCTCGTTGGATGTAAGACTGGGATTGCTTCTCCCGCCATAATATTCTTTCAATTCAAATGATCATGCGGGCGGGATCGCAAAGACGGGCGAGAGCGTGATGAAATATATGCTTTGTGTTAGTACTGGTAGTAATAAATAATCACTCCGGCACGTGTTTGCGAGCCCGCCAGCGGGTTGTATTTAGTTTGATGTTGTTAAGGCGGGAGAAGCAATCTCCTCTTTCAAAAACTTATAAGAGATTGTTTCTTTCACCCCTTAAGGATGATGCTTTTACGGCAAGCTACTTAAATGTCATCTTTATATTTTTCCTGACAACAGGTTTGGT
>JADLCD010000172.1 GCA_020847395.1 Chitinophagaceae bacterium | reverse complement strand
TTTGCTGATGGCTTATGCAGCGGCAGATGCTGCTGATGTTACCATAACTGTTACCAATTTAAAGAGCAGACCGTATATTGACCTCACATTAAAAGTGATGGAAGCTTTTGGTATGAAAGTTCCTGTAAATAACAATTACGAATCTTTTTATTTTGAAAAGAAGGAAATAAATAAACCGGGAAAAGTTACCTATACTGTTGAAGGCGATTGGAGCGGCGGCGCGTTTTTACTGGTAGCAGGCGCTATTGCAGGCAATATTGAAGTAATAGGATTATCAGAATCATCAACGCAGGCAGATAAAAAAATACTGGAGGCCCTCAGAGATGCTGGTGCCGGAATGGAAATCAATGGCGATCATATCAGGCTAAGCCTGCAGCCATTAAAAGCATTTAATTTTGATGCTACAGACTGCCCGGATTTGTTTCCTCCACTTGTTGCATTAGCAGCGTATTGCAATGGTACAACAAGCATAAAAGGGGTGAACAGGCTTGCGCATAAAGAAAGTAACAGGGGATTAACACTACAGGATGAATTTGGAAAGATGGGATTGACGATTGACCTTAATAATGATATTATGCTGGTGCATGGTGGCAAAGGATTAAAAGGTGCAACAGTACATTCGCGGCACGATCATCGTATAGCAATGGCCAGTGCAGTTGCAGCACTAAAAGCACAAAGCGAAACAGTTATTGAAGACGCGGAAGCCATCAACAAATCCTACCCTGATTTTTATGAAGATATAAAGCAATTGGGCGCTGCTGTAAAAACACAGCAGGCAGCCGGAAGCATACATTAATTTTTTGCAAGTATACATTACCGTTATATGAACTCATTTGGCAGATTTTTTCGCATACATATATTTGGTGAATCTCACGGAGAAAGCGTGGGCATTTCTATAGATGGCTGTCCTGCAGGATTATCACTTCAGGTTGAAGATTTTCTTGCAGATATTGAGAGAAGAAAAGGCGGTACCCAAAAAGGTACAACGCCCAGGCAGGAATCTGATCTGCCCATTTTTAAAAGCGGCATATTTAACGATATAACTACCGGAGCGCCTATTACCATTCTGTTTGAAAATAATAATACCAGGTCAGGTGATTATCAAAAGCAGCGATCTGTACCACGTCCCGGCCATGCCGACTTTGTAGCGCATCAAAAGTTTGGTGGCTTTGAAGATTACAGGGGTGGCGGTCATTTCAGCGGAAGATTAACTGTGGCATTAGTTGCGGCAGGTGTAATTGCAAAAAAATTATTAGCCCGGGTTGCCAATATTAGTGTGGCTGCTACCATTCTTGAAATTGGAGGAGAAAAGGATACTGAAGCAGGATTGCAAAAAGCCATTGATGCAAAAGACAGTATAGGCGGCATTGTTGAATGCCGTGTTAACGGGTTGCCATCTGGTTTAGGTGAACCCTTTTTCGATTCTGCTGAATCATTATTAAGCCATGCCGTATTTGCTATACCTGCCGTAAGAGGTGTTGAGTTCGGAACCGGCTTTGCCGCTGCAAAAATGTTTGGCGTTGAGCATAATGATGCCATTGCAGATATGAGTGGTAAAACAATCACCAATCATGCAGGAGGAATTGTAGGCGGTATTACCAATGGAAACGAGCTGGTTTTTCGCATTGCTATCAAACCAACATCAAGCACTCCTAAAACACAACACACACTTAATTGGGAAACCGGCGGGATGGAAGATTTTTCTGTAAAAGGCCGCCATGATCTTTGTATTGCGTTGCGTGTACCTGTGGTTCTTGAAGCAGTTACTGCATTTGTTATTTGCGACCTGATGATGGCAGAGCAAAAGATTAAACGTATATTGTAAGTTCATTTTACGAACGATTGCTATGGCACTAATTTACCATATTACAACCCAGCCTCAATGGGATACAGCAAAAGAAACAGGCTACTATGAATCTCCTTCACTAAAAGAAGAAGGTTTTATACATTGCAGCCAGGAAAAGCAAATTCCCGATGTTTTAAACAGGTATTTTTCCGGTAAAACCAATCTCGTAAAACTCTCCATTGATACAGAAAAATTAACCAGCCAATTGATCTATGATTGGTCGAATGCTATTGAAGATACATTTCCTCATATTTACGGACCCATCAACCTCGAAGCAATCGCCGGCATAGAAAAAATATAGGATAGCTTTCATCTCTGAAAGCCTGTAAAATACTTTCCCCAGTTGACATATATCTATATGTGTTTAAACATTAACCGATACAGCATTGATATATGGTAGAAATAGCGGCTAAGTGTTTCTTTTTATTAGCTACTATGCGTCTTTCTACAAACATCATAGTAATTTTACTTTCCCATTGCGGGATAATACTATTAATCACGACCTAAAAAACTTTGTATGAAAAGTCTATTAATTCTTACAGGTATTATCCTTTTATCCTTTCAGATTAACCGCATCATCGTAAATAATTCTGATAAAGTTGTTACTGCATCAGACGTTAAAATTTTAGATGATAAACTTATTACCAAGAATGATTTGCCTGAAATCGCCCCGGTTTACAGGTCTGCCAAATCAATCAGGAGCGAAGCAAAAGTTTCTGCAAAAGCTGAAGTAAAGACAACTACTGCTGTTAGTGCACAAAAAAGTACTGTTACTAAAGCAAAAGCGAAATCTTTATTTTCAAAAGATCAAAATAACAACTTCAGGATGTTGCATAAGCTTATTAAAGCGTCTGGCAATTATATTTCCATGTCAACCGTGCAGTTTGATTTTAACCAGTTTGATGCCCTGGATAGTGAATCATTTCAGGTAGTTATGAAATATGCAGATCAACTGGTTTTTGACGAATCTTTAAAAGTTAGTATAGCCGGCTTTACAGATAGTAAAGGTGCGGCAGATTATAACGAGCAACTATCGTGGATGCGTGCAAATGACGTACGCAAATACTTTATAGAACTTGGTGTAAAAGAAAGCCAGATCATGATTTCTGCCAATGGCATTGCAGATCCTGTTGGCGATAATAAAACTTTTGAGGGCAGGGCCATGAACAGGAGAGTTGAAATGGCTTTAATAAAATAAGCCATTTCAATACTTAAAATTTTAGCTGTGATTTCCTGCTTATAAAACTAACATAGCATCGCCATAGCTAAAGAACCTGTATTTATCCTTTATAGCTTTTTTATAAGCTTCCATTGCAAGATCATAACCGGCAAAAGCACAGGTCATAATCAGGAGGCTTGTTTTAGGCAGATGGAAATTGGTAATAAGCGAATCTGCAATAGAGAAATTATAAGGAGGATGAATAAATGTGTTTGTCCATCCTTCAGAAGGTTTTAATAATTTTTCTGCTGTAAAAGATGATTCCAGTGCACGCATAGTGGTAGTGCCAACAGAACAAATTCTTTTACCTGATGTTCTTGCTTTATTTACTATAGCACAGGCCTTTTCTTCAATGCGATAGTATTCTGCATCCATCTTATGTTTGCTGAGATCTTCTACTTCAATAGGGCGAAAAGTGCCCAAACCTGTATGCAGGGTAACTTCAGCAAAACGGATACCCTTTATTTCAAGACGTTTAATTAATTCAATACTGAAATGCAAACCGGCAGTTGGTGCAGCTACAGCGCCTTCGTGTTTTGCATATACGGTTTGATAACGCTCTCTGTCTTCTTCATCTGGTTTGCGCTTAATGTATTTTGGCAACGGTGTTTCACCTAATGTATTTAAAACAGCTTTAAACTCTTCGTCGGTACCGTCAAAAAGAAAGCGTATTGTTCTTCCCCTTGAAGTTGTGTTATCAATTACTTCGGCAACCAGGTCTTCCGATTCTCCAAAATATAATTTATTACCTACTCTTATTTTACGGGCAGGGTCAACAATAACATCCCAAAGTTTGTTTTGATGATTTAATTCGCGAAGCAAAAACACTTCAATCTTGGCTCCTGTTTTTTCCTTACGTCCATACATACGTGCAGGGAAAACTTTTGTATTATTTACTACAAAAACATCTTTATCATCAAAGTAGTCAAGTACATCGCGAAAGTGCTTGTTCTCGATATTACCTGTATCGCGATGCACAACCATCATACGTGCATCTTCTCTTTTTTTGGCTGGATGTTGAGCGATTAAATTTAAAGGGAGGTCGAAACGGAATTGTGAAAGTTTCATCTGGATGTATATTGTTTTTGTACAGTCACATGAAACTCACCTAAAAACAAGGCCGGGGAATACTGCCTGAACCTGATCTTACGGCACCAGGTTTCATGTAAATCCTGTGTTTTACAGCGTGCAAAGGTAAGGGATTATATATATGAAATGATAATTTTTACAGATTTTAGAAAATTAAAAATATTTAGCCGGGGGGCAGCACATACATATGCAGGGCTGATTACATGTTTGCAACGCCTCACAACAGGCCTCTTGTACCTCAGGATGGCTCTGTTGTAGTACTGAACAAAGTGCTAATGCTAAACCTTAGTAATGCAGTTGAATATCATCCCACAGCTTTATCACCACGAGTACCAAACCTGTTGTCAGGAAAAATATAAAGATGACATAGTAGCTTGCCGTAAAGGAGGAGATTGTTTAAAGTAATTTACTAACTTTTACATTTTTTAATTCAAACATAAGAACTTCCCGGTTGCAGTTGATTGCAATATGGCAAGGCCATGGTTAAAAATAA
>JADLCD010000171.1 GCA_020847395.1 Chitinophagaceae bacterium | reverse complement strand
CGGAGATTATTCGTCCCGGAAGAACGAACCCCAGAAAGAAAATAAAGAAAAAGCCGCCATCCTCTAATTATAAACACCTGTAGAAGATTTTCACTAAGGAAACGACATTGAATGGTGAATAGTGAATTTGTGATGATAAATAGGCGATGATGATATTAATGCATTCATTACTGCCTACTCACTACTGCCTACTGCCTATTCACTTCTGCCTATTCACCCTGCCTTGCCCCAATAACTTCTATATCCAGGTTTTCCATCAGTTGTATAATAGCGAGATTTACTTCCTGCTTCACCTGGTTAAATTCTTCGGCAGGAATGGGAGCAGTATAATATTCTATATGTACAAGATAACCGCCCTGCTGCACAATGTCGCCCAAAAACAAAACGCGGTTTTCAATTTTAGGATGTTGTAATATTTTTTTAATACCATCCAACAAGGCCTGCAAGCTTTGCGCATTGGTAGTAGATTTTAATTCAAGTTTTAAATCAGCCCGGCGTTGGGTACGCAAGCTCAGGTTATCTACTATACTATCCACCATTTGTTTGTTGGGCACACTTACATAAGTTTTTTCGTTTGTGCGTATACGTGTGCTGCGTAAACCAATTTTTTCAACTGTGCCGGTAATGTTCTGAATCTTGAGCGTATCACCAACGGCAAAGGGCTTGTCAAAAAATATGATAAACGATGCAATCAGGTTTTCCAGGCTTTCTCTTGCAGAAAGCGCTAATGCCGCACCAACTATTCCTAATCCCGTAAGCAACTCTGATATCTGGTAGCGAAACGCGAATTTGATCACCGTAAAAAAGCCTGCGATAAACACAACCGCTTTTAAAAAATCCTTAAAAAATATTACCAGTTGATTCTCCTCCTGCCCCGACTCTTCACCGGCTTTTTTACTGATCACATAAGCCAGGTAATCTATCATCCTGATCAGCAACCTGAAAAAATAAATAATCACCAGGCTCAATCCCATTCTTTCAAGAATGGTCTGCGTATCGGTTCTATAAAAACTAAGCATAAATACCCGCGGAAATTTTAAGGAAATCAGCGCTATGAACGCCGTAAAAACAATCAGGAACTGTTCAAGCGGTTTAAGAATAAGATCGTTAAATGCTTTTTTATCTATCTGTCTTCCTGCCAATTTTAAAAAAAGTATAATGGCGGCAACGAGCGGCTTGCTGAAAAATTTTTTCAATATATATATGCCCAAAATCACGAGGCCTACCACCAGGTAATCCTGTATGCTGTTATCTAAAAATATACTATCTAAAAAATTATTCATTACACGCTCCTTTAGCGGTATTTAAACAACGCTATACCCCGGCTGTTTCTTATATATATACCCATTTGCATAATACGAATGTCTTCTGCCTGCTTAATTGTTTCAGGAAGTTCCACTTCCTGCATATCCAATGTGCCTATGGTATATCTTACAAACTTATTATCTTTTCTTCCCAATATCGTTCTGTTGATTACCTGCAAATCAGTAAGCCCCGTAATAGCAAGTTCATTTTTTAACGCGCCATAATAATCAAAAACATACAGCCCTTTGTCTTTATCATACAGGTATACAAACCCATCCCTGTCAATAATTTTATCAGGAGAAGGTATGGCATTCAACACCTGCCGCAAATCAACGGTTTCACTCAGCAGCGTGCCATCATCTGCTATTTTTTTAAGCCTGGCAGATTGCTCATCAAAAACCCAGATGTTATTATCATAAGAAAGTGCTATCGCTTTTGCCTGGAAAATACCAGACTTGCGAAAGTCAACAATATTTATCCTGTTTAAAAACCTGTCAAGCATTACCACCGTAGAAAAATCGCGGTAATACAACAATACCTTCAAAGGATTCGTAACGTCTATTGCATATACTGAACCGTAGCGCCTTACATCATTAAATACATTCAGCGAATCTCCCTTGTTATTATATTTCTTAAGCAAGCCCTTAGAACTTAAAATATACAGGTTACCAAGATTGTCAATCGTAAAAGCCGCCGCATCCGGGGCAAACACGCTCAGCGCTTCGGTGTCAGATATACCCGAAGAACTCTCTACCCCGGCATTTTCCTGAGCCACCGCGGTTGAAGCTAAAAAAACTAATATGGTAAAAACTAAACTTCTCAAGCTGTGTAATATTTCAGGTAAACCTCCTGCCCGTCAAATTCCGCATAACTGTAATAACGTATCCAATCACCCAGGTTAATATACCGGCTGTTATTTTTTAGTTGAAAATCTATGGGTAAATGCCGGTGACCGAAAATAAAATAATCGAAATGCTCTTTCTGCAATACTTCTTTGCTGTAAGTAATCAGCCATTCATTTTCTTCTCCTAAAAATGTTGCGTCATTATCGCCAGTAGCAGCGCGGCTGCTTTTGCTGGAACGATGGGCGATACCCATTCCAATATAGGGCGGCAGAATGCCAAACAAAGCCTGGCAAAATTTATTGCGAAAAATTTTCTTCATAAACTTATAGCCGTGGTCGCCGGGTCCTAAACCATCACCATGACCAACCAAAAATTTCTTCCCGTTAAATTCAAACGCCTTCGGTTCATAATATACCGGAATGTTCAGTTCTTTTTCAAAGTAGCCGCTCATCCACATATCATGATTCCCTACAAAAAAATGCATCGGTATACCACTGTCTGTTATTTCCGCCATCTTGCCCAGTATTCTCACAAATCCTTTTGGCACTACCTTTTTATACTCATACCAAAAATCAAACAGGTCGCCCACAATAAAAATCACGGCGGCATCAGCCTTCGCTTCATCCAGAAATTGAACAATCCGCTTTTCCCTTTGCAGGCTCGATGCATGGTCGGGAACACCCAAATGAAAATCAGAAAGAAAGTATATTTTTTTTCCTGCGGAAATTTGCATTGTCGGCTGAATAAATAATGGGCAAAGGTAACGGAAACTATTATTTTTATGTACTTGGCTGCATTGCTACTATCACCGTTCCTTGCCACGCTCGCTTGTACTGTAGAAATGCTACTCGGCATGGAGTGTTTAAACTTATAAGGTTTGCCGGGCGGCATTGCAGCGCTGCAAACCTTATAGGTTTAGCAACAGCATTAACATAATTATAAGCCAGCCCTGCTACAATAATCTTCCGGCGCTGTTTATCTTGTTGCAAATACCCTTTATGCAACGCTTATTCCTTTTATTACTGGTAATATTTTTGAATGCATGTAAGAATAATCAACAAGACAAAGATGCACTCTTTCATATACTTGCAAGTAATATTGATGAAACTGCAAACAATATCAGCGAGCGTAATGCAACGCTTTACTATGCCTTCAATTATCAGCTTGAAGACCCTATACTAAAAGATAAAACTGCCATTTTATTTCCCATAATTACAAAAATTCATGCATATTCAGATAGCATTGTTCAACAGATTCGCGCAATTAAAAGGGTTATACACGAAGAAGAATTAAAAGGAAATACTATTGAAAAACCGAAACTCCGGTTACAAAATTTATACGATAGCCTTATACATTTTAAATCTTCCATATTTAGAATTGACCCGGAAATAAATCAGGCATTTAAAGATTCAATACCCCTTTCAAATATTAGTCTTGATACTACTCAGCAAAGTTTTAAATCCTTTGAACAAACCTTTTTCTCTGTTCAATCAAACGAGGCATATATAGCTTTACTTTCAGTTCTTGAAAACAAAATAAGAGTCTTAGAAAACAAACTTGTTGTATTTTATTATGATAAAACCACCTATCATGGTTGTAATGCAGAAAGAGATGTACCACTACTATCACAGGATAAAAGCATTGTTGCAGGCGAAGATTCCATTGAAATAACAGCAGCTATAGGAGAAGTAGTTTCAACCGGCAATCCAGAAATGAAAATAATGGGGCAAAAAATAGAAGTGAATAACCTGGGGCTTATGATTTACAAATTCAAGGCAAATAAAACAAAAGGTAAACACGCTGTTCCTGTAACCATTAGTTTTATTGATGAAAATACAGGAATAAGAGAGGACGTATCAAAAACGCTTTATTATACCGTTCGTTAAAATCATTTCCAAACAAGCTATTCTACCATCATTGAATCTGTCTTCATTCTGATTTTATTCAAATTGATGCCGTTTTTTCGGGAAGAAAAACAGAAACCCTTTATCTTCCCACACTTAAAAACTGTTCAACTGCTATGAATAAGTTCGTTAGCTCGGCACCTTTCTACTTATTGGGTTTAGTTTCTCTTACGGGTCTTTTTATTCCCCTGGCGGGTGATTTTGATGGTGCTGCTGTATATAACCAGGCAGACATGTCGTGGGTGCTGATATCTTCGGCACTTGTACTCTTAATGACGCCGGGGCTTGCATTTTTTTATGGCGGTATGGTAAGTAAAAAAAATGTTATCTCTACCATGCTGCAAAGTTTTATTGCTACCGGTTTAATTAGTGTGCTCTGGCTGGTATTTGGTTTCGGGCTCGCGTTCGGCGATTCATTTAACGGCTTTATTGGCAACCCGGCATCGTTCTTATTTATGCGCGGTATAAATAGTCATGCGCCCTGGATGCTTGCCCCAACTATCCCGCTGTTATTGTTCGCACTATTTCAGCTAAAGTTTGCCATTATTGCGCCGGCGCTGGTTGTTGGTGCAACTGCAGAGCGTATAAAATTTACGTCTTACGTACTATTCATGATATTGTTCAGCATATTAATCTACGCGCCAATAGCACACTGGACATGGCATCCCGAAGGGCTATTATTAAAGATGGGCGTTCTCGACTTTGCGGGCGGAACAGTTGTGCATATATCAGCAGGCTGCGCGGCATTGGTTGGCGCTGTTGTATTAAAAAGAAGAAAAGTACACGTAAGTAAGCAGGAGGTAAAACCGGCAAGAATAACCTATGTATTATTGGGAACCGGTTTGCTTTGGTTCGGCTGGTTTGGTTTTAACGGAGGTTCTGCATTAAGCGCAAGCAGTTTGGCTGTTAATGCTTTTGCTAATACCAATGTTGCTTCTGCAGCGGCAGGTTTATCCTGGATATTTTTTGATGTAAAGCGTGGCAGAAAGCCATCTGCGCTTGGCTTTTGTATAGGCGCTGTTGTTGGGCTTGTTGCTATTACTCCTGCCGCAGGTTTTGTAGGGCTGCCGCAAAGCTGCTTTATCGGATTTATCTCTTCCATCATCTCAAACCTTGCCGTGCACTGGAAAAGCAAAACAAGCATTGATGATACGCTGGATGTATTTCCCTGTCATGGTGTGGGTGGTATAACAGGCATGATATGCACAGGTATTTTTGCAAGCAAAGATATTAACCCTGCTGGTGCTGACGGGCTGTTTTATGGCGGCACACATTTTTTCCTGGTACAATGCCTGGGTTGTTTAATTGTTGTGGTATTTTCTTTATTAATGAGTTTTGTAGTGTTTAAAATAACCAATCTTATACACTCAATGCGGGTAAGTGATGAAGAAGAGGAGTTAGGGTTGGATGTTTCGCAGCATGATGAAATGTTGTAGAACAATTGCGATAATTAAAAAAGCGGCATTATGCCGCTTTTTTAAAATTTATTTCCTGCTGTTCAGTTTGGCAAGTAATCTTAATATTTCAAGGTATAACCATACAATAGTTACCAGCAATCCAAAGGCGCCATACCATTCCATAAATTTTGGTGCGCCGGCGTCAGAACCTTTTTCAATCATATCAAAATCAAGAATAAGATTCAACGCTGCTATACCAACAACTATCAGGGAAAATATAATTCCAAAAGTTGACCCCTGGTGAATAAACGGTATATCAATACTGAAAAAGCGAAGCACAATGGTAATGAGGTAAAAGATAGCTATGCCCGCTGTTGCAGTAATAATCACAGATTTAAACGTTTCCGTTGCGCGGATGATGCGCATATTATAAAGAACAAACATTGCCAGGGCAACGCCAAATGTTAAGCCTACCGCCTGTACGATAATAAAGGGCGCTTTTTCTGCAAAAGCAAAATTATAATAAGCAGAAATCGCTCCTACAAATAATCCTTCAAGCAGCGCATATGCAGGAGCCAGGTATGGAGCCCAGGTTTTCTTAAATATTATAACGAAAGCTACCACCAAACCGCCAATCGCGCCTGTCCACATATATGGCGTTACATCCACTCCTTTTCCGAAACTATACCAGGAAAAAAAAGCGGAAGCCATAACCATTAAAAGCATAAATCCAAACTTATTGAGCGTTCCTTTAACGGTCATCACATCTGCCCTTTCGCCGGTTAGTGACGATTGAAACATTTTTTCAGTAAGCGTTGGATTGCCGGATTTAAATAATTCCATAATGATGTTTTTAGTTTAATGTTGTGAAGATAACTCTTTTTAGTTGTCTTTATTTTTCATAACATAGTTAAATTTCTCTCCCCGGCTATTAATTTAACCTGTTTTATATTAATACAAAAGCGTTACAGATTTTTAACCGACTAAAGCCTTTGTTAGCCTAACTTTGCTGCGCTTTTTAAAACATTTTAAGATGGCTGCAACAACAGAGGTTTTACAGGAAGTAGTGATAAAATTTGCCGGCGACAGTGGTGATGGTATGCAACTTACCGGTAGTCAGTTTACTAATAACACCGCTTTGCTGGGTAACGACTTAGCTACTTTTCCCGACTTTCCCGCAGAAATAAGAGCCCCACAGGGAACGCTTCCCGGGGTAAGTGGTTTCCAGTTACGTTTTTCCAGCGATCTGGTATATACGCCGGGAGATGAATGCGATGTGCTGGTTGCCATGAATGCCGCCGCCTTAAAAGTTAACCTCAAAACCCTGAAAAAGGGTGGAAGAATCATTGCCAATACAGATGGGTTCGATGTAAAAAATCTTCGTCTTGCCAACTATCCCGAAGGTGTAAATCCATTGGAAGATAACAGCCTCTCCAATTACCATTTGATAAAGATTGATGTAACGAAAATGACGCGAGAAGCGCTGAAAGATATTACGATGGGTACCAAGGAAAAAGACCGCGCAAAAAACATGTTTGTGCTGGGCTTTTTGTACTGGATGTACAATCGCAATATGGATAGCTCCAAAGAATTTATCAAAGAAAAGTTTGGAAAAAAACCGGAGATATACGAGAGTAATATACGGGCATTGCAGGCCGGTTATAATTATGGAGATACCACTGAAGTAACCGGAACAACATATACTGTTGCCAAAGCAAGAATGCAGCCCGGCACTTATCGTTCCATCATGGGCAACCAGGCATTGGCTTATGGTTTAATTGCCTTTTCACAAAAAAGCGAGCTGCCTTTGTTTCTTGGAACATATCCTATTACGCCGGCTTCAGACATTTTACACGAGCTGAGCCGGTATAAATCTTTTGGCATCCGCACCTTCCAGGCAGAAGATGAAATTGCCGGTATTACTTCAGCTATCGGGGCTTCATATGGCGGCAGCCTTGGTATTACTACCACTTCAGGCCCTGGTATGGCTTTAAAAGGAGAAGCGATGGGATTGGCTGTTATGCTCGAAATTCCTTTGGTTATTGTAGATGTGCAGAGAGGCGGACCATCAACAGGACTTCCTACCAAAACAGAACAAAGTGATTTATTGCAAGCTTACTATGGCAGAAATGGCGAGAGCCCGATGCCGGTTATTGCCGCTTCTACACCCAGCGACTGTTTCGACAGCGTATATGAAGCCTGCCGTATTTCTGTTGAACATATGACTCCCGTAATTTTTTTAAGTGATGGTTATATAGCCAATGGTGCAGAGCCCTGGCGCTTTCCTAAAAGCGAGGATTTGCCGGCAGTGAAAGTAGCTTTTAAAACGGATTTAGGCCACGGAGAAGAAAAATTTCAACCATATTTAAGAGATGAAAAACTGGTTCGTCCCTGGGCTGTACCCGGTACACCCGGGCTGGAGCACAGAATTGGTGGTATTGAAAAACAGAATATAACCGGCAATGTTAGCTACGACCCGGAAAACCACCAGTTGATGGTAAAGATAAGAGAGGAAAAAGTAGAGAAAATTGCGGAATATATTCCTGAACAACAGTTAGACAGTGGTCCGGAAAAAGGAAAAATACTCGTGATAGGATGGGGTTCTACCTATGGTGTAATTAAAAGTACTGTTGCAGAATTACAGGCGCAGGGAAACGAAGTTTCGCATGCGCATTTACGTTATATCAGGCCTTTCCCTAAAAATTTGGGAGAAATGATAAAAAACTTTGACCAGGTTTTAATTCCGGAAATCAATAATGGCCAGCTTATAAAAATCATAAGGGATAAATACCTTGTTGATGCGAAGGGATATAATAAAATAATGGGTGTTCCTATTACAAAGAGCGAACTCACCGAAGTAATTAAGAAAATGCTGGCTTAAATCAATTGTCTTTTCCTTAACAGTTTATCCATGTTTTTTAATATGGAGTTTTTTCTACCCCGCATCTCAGCGGCATGAGAAAGACTGTATTTTTTGTAATAAGTATTTTGCTTTTAATCACTTTGGTTTCTGCCGGATGGTATATTTCAAGGTTCAAACCTGCAAAAGCATCTGCTCCGGTTTATACGGATAGTTCTTTCACTAAAAAGTTAAACAATCATTCAGAAAAAATATTGGCTTATGCTTCATTGCATAAATACAATACAAGTATTGCCTTTTTGGTTGACATGAGTATTGAGTCTGGCAAGAATCGCTTTTTTGTGATGAATTTAAAAAGAGACAGTATAATAGCGCCGGGACTTGTAACCCACGGGCGCTGCAATCAAACATGGCTATCTGGTCGCAAATATGGAAATACCGTTGGCTGTGGTTGTACTTCTCTTGGCAAATACAAAATAGGAAATGCATACCAGGGCCGGTTCGGGCTTGCGTATAAACTTCACGGATTAGACGCTACCAACAGCAATGCTTATAAAAGGTTTGTTGTACTGCACTCACATGAATGCGTACCCGCTAACGAAACTCATCCGCTTCCATTATGCCAGAGCGATGGCTGCCCTACGGTTGCCCCGGATTTTTTAAAAAAACTAAAAAGCATTTTAGATACAGCCCATCAACCTGTTCTTTTATACATTTACGAATGAGCAGAGAAAATTAGTGCGATACCACTATAAATTATGCTATATATTTTTATTTGCTATAGCAACAATTACAGTTATATATTTTTATTAAATTATTTTTATTCGTGTTATTAAGCAATGGTCAAAATACATCAGGTCTTTTTCCATTTTCAGAATATTTATTACCCGGAAATAAATTTTTTTTGTTTGCCATTCTTTTCGACGATTTAAAATAATGTAGCACGAAATTTGAATTTTCTTCAGCTTGCTTATCTTCTCCCCTCTGTTCAAACTCAAGGTAAGCTCATGTACAATATTTTATCCAGAAGAAAAACCTTTATGAACATACTTATTACATCAGCCGGACAAAGGGTTTCTTTAGTAAAAGCATTTAAAAAAGAGCTTAAAAAAAACTTCATTTCTTCTAAGGTTTTAACAACAGATATTCATCCGGAGCTAAGTGCAGCCTGCAATATCTCCGATGGTTCTTTTAAGGTAAAACCTGTAATTCACGAAGATTATATTAATGACCTGTTGATTTTATGTAAGAGACACAATATTAAAATGATCATTCCAACGATAGACACCGAATTAATTGTTCTATCGAAACATAAATCATTATTTGAACAAATAGGCATAGCAGTTATCATTTCTCATCCTTCTTTTATAAAACAATGCAGGGATAAAAGGGAAATTAATTCCTTTTTCCGTAGCAAAGGGATAGAAATTCCCCAACAATACACAAGATCTGATTTACATTTTCCCTTATTTATAAAACCTTATGATGGCAGCTTAAGCGTTGATACATATTTAATTAATTCAAAAGAAGATCTAACACGATCTCTCCTGGCAAATGAGAAGTTTATGTTTATGGAGTATATAGACAAAAACGAATATGACGAGTTTACTGTAGATATGTATTACGGTAAAGATAGCTTTGTAAAATGTATTGTTCCCAGGAAAAGAATATTTGTAAGAGCCGGTGAAATAAACAAAGGTGTTACAAAAAAAAATATTCTTGTTCAATACCTTAAAGAGCGCCTGAATTATATTGAAGGTGCTATTGGTTGTATTACCATGCAATTATTTTTACATTATGCAACAAACCGTATAGTTGGTATAGAAATAAATCCACGATTTGGCGGAGGTTATCCCTTGAGTTACCTCGCCGGAGCGAACTTTCCTTTATGGTTAATGGAAGAATATTTTTGGGGCGAATCAATTTCTTATACTGATAATTGGGAAGACGATTTATTGATGTTGCGCTACGACAATGAAGTTTTAGTTCATAGCTATGATGCCTGAAAAAAAAATTTTTTACATTTTTGATCTTGACGACACGTTATACTCCGAAATAGACTTCTTGATTTCCGGATACAAGCATATTATTAAAGGGCTTCCCATATTAAATAACCCGAAAGAGATATTTGATGAAATGCTTAACAGATATCAACAAGAACAGGATGTTTTTGACTGGCTGGTAAAAAAACTCTCGGAAGAAAATCTGCATACTATTAAAAATAATTTTATTCAGCAATATCGGTATCATGTGCCTGATATCCATTTAAGAGAAGATGCTGCTATGTTTTTACGGCAAATTCAAAACAAACACATGCCTGCTGGCTTAATCACTGATGGAAGAAGTATAACTCAAAGAAATAAATTAAACGCCCTGGGTCTTACCACATTTTTCGCGGACATTATTATCTCTGAAGAATTCGGTTCTGAAAAACCCAACCCAAACAACTATTTATTCTTTGCACAAAAATATCCTGGTTATAATTTTTGCTTTATTGGCGATAACACCAGCAAAGATTTTATTGTTCCCAAACAGTTGGGTTGGAAATTCTATTGTATAAAAGATTCCGGATTTAATATTCATCCACAAAATTTTAGCGGATTTAATGCTTATGAAATAGTTTCTTCTTTTTACGAAATTCCTCTTTCTTAAACCTGGATATTTTAAAAACGCGTTGAATGCACATACTAAAGACGAGCAGGTATCAATGAATTTACACAACCCAAACCGCAGCAATGGATGCTTCCACTTTTGCAGGATATTTATTTAGTGTACAAACATCCTGATCAATCCCGTATTTCAGGCAATCGTTTGCAACTGAATTTTTACTGTATTTCCAATACATTTGAATACATTTCTTCTAATATTCAAAAACGAACTGCTCATGCGCCGGTTTCTTTTTTTCCTTCTTATCATTATTGCTTTTTCTGCTTCTGCTCAGTCAAATGCACGTGTAAGCGAATACAAAAAAGTATTTACTACTTATCCGTTTTCTGATCCTAATCCAATCGCTCTGTCAAATAATGTATATCCTTATTTCAGGTTTGACGGGTTTACGGATAAGCCGGTAAATAAAGAATGGAAAGTGGTTGAGCTGCAGAATGATTATATCTCTATAATAATATTGCCCCAAATTGGTGGTAAAATATGGGCTGCTACCGTTAAAAAAACCGGCAAGCCTTTTATTTATTATAATC
This sequence comes from Chitinophagaceae bacterium, assembly GCA_020847395.1. Classification (GTDB taxonomy): domain Bacteria; phylum Bacteroidota; class Bacteroidia; order Chitinophagales; family Chitinophagaceae; genus Agriterribacter. The sequence goes on along the minus strand of JADLCD010000171.1, from coordinate 882 downwards.
ACGTTGTAAAGTTTAGAGATATTGGTATGCGCGGGCCATGGACAAGTGGCGGACTGGAAGCAAACTATGGCATTATTGGTCACACACCTAATTGCTCTACACCGGTTGATTATATTACCCGCCAAAATGAAGACGGAAGCGTAAGCTGTATTATAGGTGTGCTTGATTTGCTTACGCGCAGCAACTGGCGTATTGAAATTAATCTTCCAAAAGATAAAGCATATTTCAGCACACAATCCTTTTGGTATAACAATAGCTCATTTACGCAACCATATTATCATTGGATGAATCTGGCGATGCCTGCAAAAGGTAATCTTGAATTTGTTTTTCCGGGTACGCATTATATAGGTCACGGTGGCGAATACAGTAATTGGCCGGCAAATAAAACCAATGGAAAAAAAATAAATTTTTATGAGGAGAATGATTTCGGCGGGCCAAAATCTTATCACGTTATCGGAAAACTTACCAATTTTTTTGGTGCATATTATCACCAAACACAAGATGGTATGGTTCGCTATGGAAGCTATGATGATAAGGCCGGAAAAAAAATATGGATATGGGGTTTATCGCGCCAGGGAATGATTTGGGAAAAAATGCTGACAGATACGGATGGTCAGTATGTTGAAATACAATCAGGACGATTGTTTAATCAAAACGCCGCTCAAAGTTCATTCACGCCGTTTAAGCATATTGGCTTTGAGCCTTATGCTTCTGATAACTGGAAAGAATACTGGTATCCTATACAAAACACCAAAGGTATTGCTGAAGCAAACCCCTATGGTGCATTGAATATGAAATATGAAAACGGCTGGATTAAATTGTACTTCTCTGCCGTACAAACTATTGATGATAGCCTTGTAGTGAAACACAATGGAACAACTG
>JADLCD010000170.1 GCA_020847395.1 Chitinophagaceae bacterium | reverse complement strand
TTAATTTCATTGGGGCTTGTCCATTCAGCTTTTGAGGTCTCTTGATACCACGCCTTTAATTGCTGTTCACAATCATTATGTTTCCCCCAAAACTCTCTAAGTATCTTTTTTGCTATTACCCTCAACTTGTTATTTTGTCAAAAATAGTAAAAAGTTACCAAATTGGGACATCTCTTTTCTGTGTCTGTAAAGTGAGGGTTGCTGTGTATTTCTGCCAACTCATAAATATACGAAAGTTCTTCCCTCCAAAAACTTTCGCTTTTTTCGTTATTGTTTTATTTTTCAGATGCTTATAAATATTGTTTGCCGCTTTAAAACTTTCGCAAATACAAATTGCAATATTATAACTTTAAATCGTCAAGAGGGCTGATTATTTGCAGCATATCCCGGTTTGTTACATGCAAATAACGCAGCGTAGTTTTAATATCATTATGCCCAAGCAATTTCATAATAAGGGTAACATCAGTTCCCCTGTCAAGTAAATGTGTTGCAAAACTATGCCGCAATGCATGTATACTTCCGGGTTTTAGAATGCCTCCTTTTTTCTTTGCGGCTGCCAGCACCAATTGCAAACTCCGGCTGCTGTAAGGCTCACCGGGATATTGACCCTGAAATAAATATCCTTTTAACGATGGTTTTGCTTTTTTCCAGTATTCCCTTAACATAATCAGCAATACAGGGCTCAATTTTACTATTCTGTCTTTCTTCCCTTTTGCCTGTTTTATCATTATGATCATGCGCTTACTATCTATATCTGCCGTTTTTAAATTAACCACTTCACTCACCCGCAAACCTGATGAATAAGCCAGCATGAGCATCGTTTTATGCTTAATATTTCCTGCCGACTTAATAATAGTAGTTATCTCATCCTGATTAAAAAAATTTGGTAACTGCAACGGCTTCTTCGGCCTCGGTATTTCCCAAAAAAACCGCTCTCTTTTCAATACCTGCTCATAATAAAACTTCAGCGCGTTTATCCTGCTGTGTAAAGTGTTCTCGCTTAGCTTCAGCTTCTCAAAACAATATTGCAGGTAACTTTTAATGCGGGTAATGGGTAGTTCATCTGCTAGGGTTGTTCTTAAAGCCTGCAAAAAAACACTCATCTCATTCAGGTATGTTTTAATGGTTGATGGGCTGTATGCTTTTAATATAAGGGTTTGATGCATGGCTGCTAAAACATGACGATTAACAGGATTAATATATGCCGCAGCTTTTATATTATTGTTCAATGCAGGTTGGGATAAAGCCTGCGCACTGCCCGGCGCTTTTACATTGGATGCTTTGTATTGCTTTAACGCGCTGTTGTCAACGTCTGCAAACGTTCCAATATTTCTCACCAGCTCGTTGTAACTCAACCTTGTAAAAGGTATATACCAGCACCTGTTGGATTGGCTCCATTTTATTTGGCTGGTTTTTATTACCGCCTGCTGCAATGCAGGCAAACGCGGAAATTGTATACCAATCCATGTGTTTCCCCTATGCACTAAAGGTACAAGTGTTATTTTTTGTTTGGTGTTTTGCATGGCTTCGCCCTCTCAGTTACATGAGTGTTGTATTAGGAAGAGTGGAACGGCAGACGTGAAACGATAAACGATAAACAACAAACGTCAAACATTAAAAATCTCACGTTTATCTTCTTACAAAGAAATACTTCTGCTTCCCTGGTTAATCAACGATATTGTAATTGGGCAACGGGTTGTTATTTGCCGAATAGTATTACCGAACGCACAAGCGAGCGTGGCAAGGAACGCCGATGGCAGCAATGCAGCCGGTAACATAATTATAATTTACCGCAGCAAAGCGGCGGGGTTGCACCTCTGCCTGCGACAATTATATGCAAAAGATAAAAAATGTTTTTGAAATATATGCATAAAAAAGGCTGCTTCCTGCGAAACAGCCTCAATATATTTTCAGCGCACACGGTTATGCTATGTGTTGCTCGATCTTTTTTACAAAATTGCCTTTGGGTTGCGCGCCAACCAGCTTGTCTACCACTTTACCGTCTTTTACAAACAGTATGGCGGGAATGGAGGTAACGCCATAGTTGATGGATAACTGCGGATTGTGATCCACGTTTACTTTACCAACATTTATTTTACCATCATATTCTTTGCTGAGCTCTTCAATAACCGGCCCTATTGCGCGGCAGGGTCCACACCATTCTGCCCAAAAATCAATTACAGATAATTTATCAGAGTCTAATACTTTTTCCTGGAAGTTCGCATCAGTAAATTCGAGTGCCATAATAATTACAGTTTATTATTTCGTTTATAAAATTTTTCAGGTTTGTTTGATGTAAACCATACCTTTTTTAATCTATAGCTTGCATCCCTGGTTGAATAAGAGCGCAAATTTAAGTCCATTATACTGAATAAGCATAACTGTCATTATCCACACCTGTGCATTAGACAATTTGGCTTTGTGCTATTTTTGTAAAGTGGTCACATTCACGTCAATATCAGGATTTGATTCCAGGAAAGCCGTCATTTCGTCATTCATTTCAAAGCCACGCTCCAGCGTATACATACACACCTTTAACTTATTTTTTGGTTCTGAAAACACAAACCTGATGCTTGTTTTGCCCGGGTGTTTCCTGATATTCTCATCTACAAAACCTACCATTTCCTCGTTCAGCAATTTGGGATGAAGCTCCATCTGCAACCGCTGTGTTAAGATTCTTTTCACCGTTTCCAGCAACATTACACCGCTTATTTTAAATTCATAATCGGTAGTGCTGTTCCAGCGTGGTTTAAAATTGCCGGTTACAAACAATACATTGCCCAGGCTGAAATGATCTTTAAACCGCACATAATCTTCGCCAAACAGGGCTATCTCTGTTTTGCCTGAATAATCTTCCAGCGCAAACACGCCAAACTGTTTTCCATTGCGGGTTATGCGGTGCTGCGCATCAGATACCAGCCCTGCTATGCGCAATACACGCGATGCGTGCTGCGCACTCATATTATCTTTATACTCATTATAATCGGCAATGGTGGTGATATTATAATGTTTCATTTCAAACCTGAAATGATCCAGCGGGTGCCCGCTTAAAAAGATGCCGGTAATATCTTTTTCATGATCCAGTAATTCTGTTAATGTCCACGGCGGGCAATCCGGAATTTTTGGGGGCGTAACTTCAGGCATCTGCAGATCGCCGAATAATGTATTGCTGGCATGTACGGTTTGGTTTTGATATACGTTGCCAAACTTTACTATCTTTTCTAACCCTGTAGAAGTATCGCCCTGCGGCGTAAAGAAGTACTGCGCCCTGTGCAGGTCGGTAAAGCAATCGAAAGCGCCTGAGTATGCAAGGCATTCCAGCGATTTTTTATTTACCGCCCGCTGGCTGGCTCTTTTTACCAGGTCGAATATAGATTTATATGCCCCTTTTTTTCTTTCTTCAATAATAGCATCGATGGCGGCTTCACCCACGCCTTTTAAACCGCCCAGGCCAAAACGAATTTCTCCTTTATCATTTACCGCAAAACCGCGGTGCGACTCATTAATATCCGGACCAAGCACTTTTAACCCCATGCGTTTGCACTCTTCCATAAAAAAGGTAATCTTTTCTATAGCGCCTGCATGATTCAATACCGCCGCCATATACTCCGACGGGTAATGCGCTTTTAAATGCGCGGTTTGATAGGCAACAAAGGCATAACAGGTGGAGTGAGATTTATTGAATGCGTATTGTGCAAATGCTTCCCAGTCTGTCCATATTTTTTCCAGCACCTGCGCGGCATGGCCGTTTTTGGTAGCGCCGGTTATAAACTGCGTCTTCATTTTATCAAGCACCGCTTTTTGCTTTTTACCCATTGCCTTACGCAATACATCCGCATCGCCTTTACTAAAGCCGGCCAGCTTTTGGGAGAGCAGCATCACCTGCTCCTGGTATACGGTAATACCATAGGTTTCTGCAAGAAATTCTTCCATCTCGGGCAGATCATATGTAATAGGTTCGCGTCCGTGTTTACGGTCAATAAAGTTGGGAATATAGGCCAACGGGCCGGGACGATACAACGCGTTCATCGCGATAAGATCATCAAACTTATCGGGTTTCAGCTCGCGCAGGTACTTCTGCATGCCCATACTTTCAAACTGGAATGTGCCGTTGGTATCGCCGCGTTGATATAGCCTGTATGTTTGTTCATCATCTAAAGGAATATTATCAAGATCAATATCAACATGGTGATTTTGTTTGATTAAGCCCAGTGCGGTTTTAAGAATGCTCAGCGTTTTTAAACCCAGGAAGTCCATCTTGATTACACCGGCTTCTTCAATTACGCTTCCTTCAATTTGTGTTACCCACAAATCAGAATCTTTTGCTGTGGCAACGGGCAATAGTTCTGTAAGATCTTTCGGCGCTATAATGATACCTGCCGCATGTATACCCGTATTACGCACGGAGCCTTCGAGTATTTCTGCTTCATGCAATACTTTCGCCTGCATATCATTACCATCATAATGCTGGCGTAAACGTTTTACGTTTTCAAGATCGTCAGATGACAAACCCTCTTTTTCTTCCAGCGATTTTTCACCGTCTTTAACAGTTAAGGGCGCATGCAATACACGCTTAAGCGAAATACCGGGCTTTTCAGGAACAAGCTTTGCCAGTGCATTTGAATCGGGCAAAGGAAGATCCATTACACGGGCCACATCTTTAATGCTCATTTTGGCAGCCATTGTACCATAGGTAATGATCTGCGCTACCTGGTTTTTGCCATATTTGTCTACCACATATTCAATTACTTTTTGCCTGCCTTCATCATCAAAATCCGTATCAATATCAGGCATGCTTTTACGGTCGGGGTTAAGAAAGCGCTCAAACAGCAAATTGTATTTTATAGGATCAATATTGGTGATGCCGACACAATATGCCACCACAGAACCGGCAGCAGAACCACGACCGGGACCTACAAACACGCCAATATCTCTGCCGGCTTTTATAAAATCGCTCACAATTAAAAAGTAACCGGCAAAGCCCATTGATTTTATGGTGAACAATTCAAAGTTGAGCCGTTCTTCAATTTCAGCCGTAAACGGATCATAACGTTTATGCGCACCCTCAAAAGTGAGGTGTTTCAAATATTCCCACTGGTTCAGGTTATTATCGGCATGCACCCGGAACTCTTTTGGAATTGGAAAGTTGGGAAGAAGAATATCACGCTTCAAATCAAGCACATCAACTTTGCCAACAATTTCGTTGGTATTATCTATTGCTTCAGGAAGATCGTGAAACACATCTTTCATTTCCTGCGTGGTCTTGAAAAAGAACTGGTCGTTGGGAAATGCGAAGCGTTTATTCTTTACCAATACATCATCATCAGTAAACTCCCGCAATGCAGGCGTTGCTATTTTTTCGCCGGTGTTGATGCATAACAAAATATCATGCGCATTAAAATCTTTTTGATCCACATAATGTGAATCGTTTGAAGCAATAACTTTTACATTATACTTTTTCGCATATTTTAAAAGAACATCATTCACTTTTTCCTGTTCGGGTATGCCATGCCGCTGAAGCTCCACGTAAAAATCATCCTGGAAAATATTCAGCCACCATTTAAATTCATTCTCTCCTTCTTCTTCTCCTTTTTTTAATATGGTTTGCGGCACCAAAGCACCAAGGCAGCAGGTGGTAGCAATTAACCCTTCGTGGTATTTATTGATGAGTTCTTTATCAATACGCGGGTATTTACTGTACATACCCTCTATAAAACCGAGCGATGTAAGTTTTGTTAAATTTCTATAGCCAATTTCATTTTTAGCTAATAGTATATGGTGATGCCTGGGGTCTTTTTCTTCTTTTGAAAAAACTTTCCTGTGCCGGCTTTCTGTTATATAAAATTCGCAACCTACTATAGGCTTTACTTTCAACGGGCTTTTTTTATCATCGGGATTTACTTTATGTTTATAGGCTTCTGCCACAAAAGAAAATACACCAAACATATTACCATGATCTGATATGGCAAGTGCCGGCATATTATCTTTAATAGCTTTCTGGTAAAGGCTGCTTATCGGCGCAGCGCCATCTAATAACGAATACTGGGTATGAACGTGTAGATGAGAAAAGGTTGACATGCTGCAAATTTCGTAAAGTTGACGCAAAGTATTGCAGATGCATTTTCCACAAGTTTGGCAGGGGGAGTAAGTTGAAGGTTGCTGGTTGCAGGCTGCAGGTTTCAGGTTGCTGGTTGCTGGTTTCAGGTTTGCCAATATGCAACAGATTTTTAATTTGAGTACTTGCAACCTGTAACCTGAAACTTGTAACCTCTCTCACCCCTTACTCCTTACTCCTTACTTCTCACTTCTCACCTCTCACCCCTTCCCCCTCTGGTGCGATTTTTGTGTAACTTGCGCAAAATTATTAAACGGTTTGCGGTACCTTATTTATCTATCAGTATTGTTTATATGCTTTACCGGTTGTCGCAGTACAAGATCAGGGGCTAAGTCTAAAGAAGCTCCTGTGCGCATCAATACTCCGGGCAGAACGGATAATACAATTGCATTAAATAATAATAAAGAAGAGCCACTGCCGGAGATGCCGGAGCGCAGGGCTGCGCCTAAAATCGTTTTTCTTACGCCTTTCAATATTGAAAATGGCGATGTGATGCAGTTTAAATACGCCATTAAAATGGATGTTGAGGTTGAGCGGTTGGCCAATGCTGCATTATACCGGTTTATTGAAAGCTGGTGGGGTACTCCATACCGCATGGGCGGGTCAACGCAAAAAGGCGTTGACTGTTCCGCATTTACACAAACCCTGATGTCGGCAATATACAGCCTTCCGGTGCCACGTACCGCGCATGAACAAAAGAATTATTGTATACCTATCGATATAAACGAATTAAAAGAAGGCGATATGGTTTTTTTCAACACATCCCGCAATGCAAACGCGATAACGCATGTAGGCATTTACCTGCAAAGGGATATGTTTGTACACGCTTCTTCTTCGAGCGGCGTAATCATCAGCAGCCTGCATGAAGTATACTGGAGTAAACGATTTAAAGGTGCAGGGAGGGTTATAGATGAAAAAATCTCCGGAACAAGTACAGGAAGCAGGTAAGCTTATGCGTTATCGGAAACGCTATGCGCGTTACACAGTACAATTTCTATTCATACCCGTTTTCAAACACAACTGTTTGCCCCTTTTTCAGGGCAACCGAAATTACCCCCTGCCCGTTTTGTTTAGCCAACCGCCTGTCGATATTTTTTGAAAGCCAGGTTTTAAAAGGCAATTTAATATGGAGTATACCATCTTTTTCTGCCATAACTTTTACGGTGGTGGGTACGCCATTTTCTTTTTTTGCGCTTACCAGAAAGGCGCCTTCGGCCCGGAGCTTTTCAAACGACACATCTTTCCAGTTGAGGGGCACTGCAGGGGAAACCTGGATATACCCGTTGCGGCTCTGCAGCAATAACTCATGCACGCCCTGCGCAAATGCAAAATTACCTTCAAGCGTAAAAGGGCGGTAGGTAAAATTCGAATATTCTCCGCCTTTCTGATCGCCGTTTAAATGAAAACTATTGATTGAGCAAAAATTTGATGCAAATATTTTCAACTGCTTTACGGCGCTATCTGCTTTATATGCTCTTGCATATAGCGAAGCCATCCACGCAAATGAATACCCGCACCATTCCCGTGTTCCTTTTTCTTCAATACGCTTTAATGAATTTTCAATTACAGCTTTATCGGCAGTATCATTTGCATCCAATAAGGCAAGCGGGTATATAGCCATATATTGCGACATATGCCGGTGAGATTCGTTGAGATTTTGCCCTGGTGCAATAGTAAAGCCGGTTTCGTTTATTTCATAATCCGGCAGTTGTTGCAATATGCTTTGCCAATGTTCTCCTTCTTCTTTTTTTCCTGTTGCCATTGCAGCTTCTGCAGCAATGGTGAATAAATATTTTGAGAGAGAAAGGTCAAAGTTGCTCCATTGTAAAAACCAGGCATCAATGCGGTTGTTGTTATACTCAGGACTTGAGCTGAGCGGCAGTGTTCTTACACCCTCCTTCACTCTTGTAATGTTTTCAAGATAAGTTGCCGCCTCATGCAAATAAGGATATGCTCTTTGTTTAAGAAACACATCATCCATTGAATATTTCCATTGCCAGTAAAAATGCTGTGCGCACCAGGCAACTACTGTTGGTGATAAAGAATATTGTATCCACCCTCCCATCGGATCGCCGCTCAGGGTTACTACACCCGGCACGTTCAACCCTTCCACGCCAAAATATTGTTTGGTGTATTGCAGGTTTTTAAGGCGGATCTTCCAAAGCCAGTCGGTAAACGTGGCGGCTTCTGCAAGGCGGTTAGCCGTGTATGTTGGCCAATAACTTAATTGTGTGTTGAGATCATTGTGAAAATCACCTTTCCAGGGTGGCAGGCTTCCATTATCGGCAGTCCATACAGCCTGCAATGTAATAGCAGGCGCTCCCTTACGCGCTACGCTTCCCAGCTTATACATTTCAAGATAGTATTGCTTCTCTATAACAGGGTCGGGTAAACGAAGTGAAGATTTGCTCCAGAATGCATTCCACCAGGCGGTATGCGCACTCCATCCTGTAGGTTCTTTTGATGATGTGTTTAACGGTTTTATGTATGCCGCTTTATCTTTTTCAATTACCCATGCACCAATCAATTTGTTGCCCGGGAATTTTTGCCATACCATTTTTACTTCGAAAAAATGCCCGTCATAAGTTGGCTGATGGTAAAGTATTGTGTTTGCTGTTGCAGTAACTGTTCCTTTTGCATAGCCTAATTTTTCCAGGCCCTCACCCGCATGGCTGTTATCTTGCTGCGCCGCTGTTTTCCCGCTGTTATAATTGTGCACAATTAATTGCGGCAGCAAAGTTTTTATAAGATCATCCGGAGATGATGCAGGAAGATTTTCAAAACCAAAATATCCTGTATTGTGAACAGCATGTATATAACAGTTGAAAACAACACCGTTTTCAAATTTCACTGTATTCAATGCTGTTTTAATATCCAGCTCATTTAACACAACTTTGCCCAGCCTGCCTGTATTAAATTCCATAGCCGCAGCAGGAAGCTTGGTAGGATACGGCATATTATCATACGGGTGATCACCCAATTTTTGAACAGGCGCATAGTCTTTTTTCAACACCTGCTCTTCCACCCATTTAAAATTAAACTTTGACAGATCCAAAGCTTTGCGCTCGTCCCACAGGTCAGCCCGGTCAAGGGATAAACGAAGCTTATTGTTTTTTTGCCAAATCAAAGCACCCAGCATGCCATTGCCGAGCGGCACAGCTTCATCCCAATGATCAGCGAGCTTATCAAACCGCAGGTTATGATCAGGTTGAGGCTGCGATTGTACCGTTTCAATAAATAGCAAAAGAAAAATAAAAGCAAAATATTTCATATAGTGAATCATTTTGAGCGTTATTTGTTTAACCGTTTATCCCCCCATTTTTTCACCAGGTACCCGCGAACAGGTTCATCATAAAAACGCATTACCAGGTAAGCAAATATAAATAAGGAAACAGCAAGCACAACAACCGGCAGCCATAATGCCGCACCCGATGGTTTGTGCAGCATATAATACGACCCGAACAGGGTTATAGCAAAATAATGCGTCATGTACAGTGGATAAGAAATTCTTCCCAGGAAAATACAAAGTTTTTTTGTAAATCCTTCTGCACTTGTTCCTGCAGACAGGGAGATAATGCAGGGAAACGCAATCATTACTATAAGCAATTCCCTGATCCAATCATTATCAGCATGAGGAATAAAGAAAACAGCAGCCAGCAATAGCAGTAGCAGCAGGGCATTTATTTTATTTTTTATGATAAGATTAAACCTGAATATTACAAGCCCTGCGGTGAATGAAAAAGCTGTTCTTGCCCACCCGTCAAAATAATATTCTTTGCTCCATCCCATTATCAGCCATTGCCTTTGTTTGGCAATATATATAAGCCAACCGGCGGCCATAAAGCAAAGCAGTAATAAAACTTTTTTTGATACGCGGCTCAATACAAACGCGTAAAATATATTGGCAAGGTATTCGGTAGACAAAGACCATGTTGGCGCGTTTAACGGGAAAACATTATCTACCGTATTGGGCAGTACCGGCATTGGAATTAACAGCATTGTCGCGATAAAGGAGATAATAATATTACTCCAGCCGGCAGTGGCAATATTATTAGCAAAAGGAGTAAGTGTATATCCAAGCAATCCAACTACCGCTCCCCAAATAACCATCGGCTGTAACCGGATGATGCGGTTGCGAAAAAAAATTTTTAACCCAATGGTTTTTATCCGGTGATCGTACGCATAACCAATAACAAACCCGGAAAGCGCAAAGAAAAAATCAACCGCAAGATATCCATGACCAAGGGGGTTTTCTTTAAAATCAGAAAATATATATTCAAGAAAGTGAAAGATCAGGATACAAATTGCGGCTATTCCTCTTAATCCATCCAGTAAATGATAATGTGGTTTTGATCCGTGAAAATTAATAGCTGATTTTAACATAGTAGAGCGATAAAGTTAACGACAGAAATAACAGGCTAAGCTTTTTTTATATTGTTATAAAATATTATTAACGTCCAGTTCTCCCACTACAAATACGCTGCCGCATACAACAATCAAATCATCTTTATGCGCTTTTTGTATTGCGGCTTTAACGGCAGCATTTACATCAGGATAATGATGCCCATGCAAATCGTATTGTAAAGCCTTTGCTGCAAGCAGATCCTCCGGCAACGCACGGAGAATCTGCGCCTTTGTAAAATAATAATCTGCTTCTTTGGGCAGCAAAGTCAATACTTTTTCAATATCCTTATCCTTCGCCATACCAATAACAATATGCAGCGCATGAAAATTCATCCATTCTGTTTGCGCCACAAGCTGTTTAATACCATCTTCATTATGCGCAACATCAATAAAAATATCCGGCTTATAATGAACCTGCTCCCAACGACCATGCAAGCCTGTGTACTTTTTTACATCATTTAAACCTGCATGTATATTTTCATTAGAGATTTGCCAGTTTTTATGCTTTAGTATGTCTACGGTAGCAAGCACTGTTACCAGGTTTTTTGCCTGGTATAAACCGGTAAGGTCAAGACTAAAACCTGTTTTTTTATTACCCGATTTACTTACTACGGTAATGTGTAAACGATGATCTTCATACGTATGATCTTCCGTATATCTCAACTGGTCAGCAAAAATGATGGGCGCATTTTTTTCATGTGATATAGCAGTAAATACAGCAGATGTTTCCGCGTTTGTTTCCCCAATTACTACAGGCACGTCCTGCTTTATTATACCGGCTTTTTCAAAAGCAATTGCCGTTAATGTATTTCCCAGCAGGTGCATATGATCCATGCCGATATTGGTAATAACTGAAACTTCCGGGGTTACTACATTTGTACTATCAAGCCTGCCGCCCAAGCCGGTTTCAATAACGGCAACGTCTACCTGCTTTTCAGCAAAATACTGAAATGCCATTGCCACCGTTATTTCAAAAAACGAAGGCTGTATTTCCTGGATAAGCGGTTTAATTTTTTCCGTGAATTGCACAACAAAGTCTTCACTAACCATTTCACCGTTCACCTTAATCCTTTCCCTGAAATCTTTTAAATGTGGTGAAGTATACAAGCCAGTGCGATAGCCGGCATTTTGGAATATTGAAGCCAGCATATGACTCACAGAACCTTTGCCATTGGTTCCCGCAATATGCACAGTTTTAAATTGCTGATGAGGATTTCCTAAACGTTCACAGAGTAATACAGTATTTGTTATATCTTTTTTTATGGCAGCATCACCAATGCGGCTGAACATTGGCAATGCAGCGTAGAGGTACTCAATTGTTTCTTTATACGTCATATAAAAAAGAGAAGATAAAAGAATGATTATTTAAGCTTGCGCTTCTCAACACCTTCCCTGGTAATTATTACCGGTTTTATAAAACCATTTTCATCAAAATACATATGCTCAATGCAGGTTTCTCTTGAATTGCCATCCGTTTCTGTAATAGGCCGGCGATGATATACAATATACCATTCGTCCTTACCCGGAATTTGTATTATGGAATGATGCCCTGCACCGTTAGCGATGTCAGGATCCTGCTTCAAAATAGTTCCTATGCGCTGAAAAGGACCAAACGGAGAATCTGCTATGGCATACGCAACGCTGTAATCAGGCCCTGTCCATCCGCCTTCTGACCACATGAAATAATATTTGCCGTTGCGGATAAACATAAAGGGCCCTTCAACATAATTTTCAGGAGTGATCTCTTTAAATGTTGTTCCGTCTTCAAATGGTATAAATCCTGAAAAATCATCATTAAGCCTTGCGATATTGCAATGCCGCCAGCCGCCATAGATGATATAATATTTACCATCTTTATCTTTAAATACAAACTGGTCTATAGGTTGTGCGCCATTGTAAAACTTATCTATTAATGGTTTGCCGAGATGATCTTTAAAAGGCCCTTCCGGTTTATCTGCAACTGCTACGCCTATACCACCTTTTTCATTATCATTCTGAATATCATTAGCACCAAAAAATAAATAATATTTTTCAGCCTTTTCAACAATGGCAGGCGCCCACATAGCACGCTTCGCCCATTTAATGGCAGCAGTATCTACTATGCCGGAATGTTTTGTCCAGGTAATTAAATCCGGGGAGGAAAAAGCATCTAAAAATACCTGTTTATTATATGGTGCAGAAAAGGTTGGGTATATCCAGTATTGTTTTCCAAAAATCACTCCTTCGGGATCGGCATACCAGCCTTTGAAAACAGGATTACCGGAAGTTACAGGTTTTTTATTTTGAGCTACAGCTATTGCGCTAACCGCAAAAACAGCAATGGTTATAAATATCCGTTTCACTTTTTTTACGGGCAAATCTAAATTAATTCCTATTAACTATATTATAATAAGTATTGTGGATGCATACCAAATTTTCGCTTCATATTTAATTTGCCCTCATCCTGCTTAACGCATAGCCCCCTCGTGCCTGGGGGTACAAAGCGGCAAGACGTTGTTCGGCGTTAGGATAAATGTTCAATAATTATACATAGTTCAGCATTGCTCCGCGGTCTGTCACCCCGAGTACCAAACCTGTTGTCAGGAAAAATATAAAGATGACATAATAGCTTGCCGTAAAAGCATCATCCTTAAGGGGTGAAAGAAACAATCTCTTATAAGTTTTTGAAAGAGGAGATTGCTTCTCCCGCC
>JADLCD010000169.1 GCA_020847395.1 Chitinophagaceae bacterium | reverse complement strand
TCTATCGTTCACCACCGCCACCTTACGGTCGCAGCAGCATAGAGTGGTTTGATGACCCCGCCTGTACAGCGTCATCGGAGGATCTGCCTCCATCTTTAAAAGAACTTCATGGCACAAGCAGTGACGGGCGAGAGAGTTTATTTTTTATAACCAGCACTAAGGCAAAGTATACATTCACTCAACCTCCCGCCGTTTTTGCGATCCCGCCAGCATGATCATTTGAATTGAGTGAATATTCTGGCGGGAGAAGCAATCTCTCACGGGTTCAAAATATTTCCTTTACTCAGCCGTAGTACATATCCCGCGTAAAAACAGGCGCCTAACGTGGATACTGGTATAGAAATATAGCAGGCCGCCAAAGGGAGTTTCCAAAATGTATTCATAGATAAGTAGTTTAATATAAGCACTTGTTATACAACCAAACCGGTTTCGTATATATTGTTTTATTTCATTAGCACCTCAAATTATTAATTAGCTAAATTGTTTTTCAATCACATTCTTTTGTAATTTCCGATTTACATTCACGATTACAGAAAAAATTATGAATATATCCACAAAAGCCAGGCTAATGCTAATGATGTTCCTTGAATATTTTATTTGGGGAGCATGGTATGTAACCATGGGAACATATATGGGTGAGCATTTTAAGGAAGATGGCATAGATAAAATAATAGGCTATGCTTATTCCGCAATGGCATTAGCTACCATTTTTTCTCCTTTTTTTGTAGGGATGATTGCCGACCGGTATTTTGCGGCGCAACGTATTATGGGCTTTCTGCACCTGGGTGGCGCTGTACTTTTATATCTTACTACTACGATTACCTCAAGTACTGTTTTTCCTTTTGTAATTTTATTATACGCGCTGTTGTATATGCCAACCATTGCGTTATCAAACAGCATTGCATTCGGGCAAATGAATGACCCCGGAAAACAATTTCCCTGGATAAGGGTTTTTGGTGCGCTCGGGTGGATTGTTGCCGGGTTTGTAATTGGCTCTTTAAAAATTGAAAAAGCCAATACTACTTTCTTAATTGCTGCGGCGGTTTCAGCCGTATTAGGATTGTTTAGTTTTGTTTTGCCTAATACTCCTCCCAAAGGAAAAGCTGCTGATAGTTCTGCTTCGGGTGCAATAGGCGCTGATGCTTTTGTGTTGTTTAAAAATAAATCTTACCTCATATTTTTCGTTGCAGCTATTTTGGTTTGTATACCACTCTCATTTTATTATGGCTTTGCCAATCCTTTTTTAAATGAATTGAATGTAAATGAACCTGCAAAAAAAATGATACTTGGCCAGGCTTCTGAAGCCATGTTCATCATTGCTATTCCATTTTTATTTACACGCATTGGCGTAAAGAATATGCTGTTGCTGGGGATGGCGGCCTGGATATTGCGCTATGTATGCTTTGCTTACGGCGATGCCGGCAGTAATTTATGGATGCTTTATGGCGGGATTATTCTGCATGGCATTTGTTATGATTTCTTTTTTGTAACCGGCTATATGTATACGGAAAAGAAGGCGGGTCCGAAAATTAAAAATGCCGCGCAGGGGTTATTCACTTTTGCAACGTATGGAGTTGGTATGTTAATCGGTACATGGATTTCAGGAATTGTAGTAGACCTCTATAAACATGCAGATGGCGGACACGACTGGATGAAGATATGGTTTGTGCCTGCATATATTGCGATGGCAGTATTGGTATACTTTCTCATATTTTTTAAAGAGAAAAGAGAAATAGAACAAGCGGTTTAAAATATTCGATTTGTAAAAAAATAAATATCACTAACACATGAACATTGCTATGCTCGGTTCCGGTTTTATCGGAAGATTTTATGCTGATTCTTTACAGGGATACAGAAGCAAGGATAAAATTGTAACTATTTATTCAAGGCGTGAAGAAAGCGCTAAAAAATTTGCGCAGGATTATAACGTAGCTTACTGGACAACAAAAATGGAAGATGCCATTGCACGCCCTGAAGTAGAAGTGGTTTGTATTTCACTTCCCAATAACCTGCATGAAGAAGCAGTGTTGCTTTGCTGCAAACATAAAAAAGCAGTTATTACAACAAAGCCTTTGGGCAGAAATGGTGAAGAGGCAAAACGGATGCTTGATGCGGTTGAGAAAGCCGGCATTTTTAATGGTTACCTTGAAGACCTGGTGTATACGCCAAAATTTATCAAAGCTTTTGAAAGCGTACAAGGCGGCGCGTTGGGGAGAATACTCTGGGCTAAATCAAGGGAAACGCATCCCGGGCCGCACAGCGATTGGTTTTGGGATATTGAGCAGGCAGGTGGCGGGTGTATTCTCGACCTTGGTTGCCATTGCGTTGAAATTACCCGCAGCTATATAGGAAAAGATATTAAGCCGGTAGAAGTAATGTGCTGGGCAGATACCCAGGTTAAACCTATTGATGCCGAAGATCATGCTATTGGGTTGGTGAAATATGAAAATGGTTCAATAGGTCAGTTTGAAGTAAGCTGGACTTTCCGTGGCGGGTTGGATTTGCGTGATGAAGTGATGGGAACAGAAGGTACCATATGGATTAACAGTTTTTTGCGTACAGGCTTTGAAATGTTTACATCAGGCAAAGGCGCTGATTATGTTGCTGAAAAAGCAGAGAGTAACAGCGGCTGGTTGTTCCCGGTAGGAGATGAATTGAATGAGCTGGGGTATAACCACATGTTTATGGACATGTTTAATGCGATGGAAGCCGGCACTGCTCCTAAAGAAACCTTTTATGACGGTTATGTAGTAAACTGTGTGCTGGATGCAGCTTATCGCTCAGCAAAAAGCAGGCAATGGGAACCTGTTAAGCTGGATGTATGGAGAGGAAAAACGGGCGTTTCAAAAGATAGTCATTTAATTTCATATGATGATGACCACTACCTTGTTAAAGAAGAGGTAACACATTATGGCGCAAAAAAACTTATTTTAAAAAATAAAAAATCAGGTAAAATAATAGAGAAGATATTGGAATAGCGGCTGGCGTTCGCTATCAGCAAACCCGCAGAGACAAGGCATGCCTTGTCTCTACAAACACCTGACAGCTATCGCTGTTAAAATCTTTCACAATGGTTATAAAAATGTTATTTAGCTATTATCATTTAAGCATTTTTCTTTGTTTTGAGTCTCATATACAAACTTAAAATTCAGTAGTATGAAAAAGATAATTGTAATATTTTTTGTAACATTTTTGGCGACAGGCGCGTTCGCTCAAAAAGGTATGCATAGAGGCGGTGGCGTTAGAGTAATAGCTCCTCGTCCTGTTATTGCATTAGGCGCGTACTCTCCTTTTTATTACGGATACAATCCATATTTTGGTTATGGCTATCCTTATGGATACAACCATATGTACAATCGTCCTACAAAGCTGGATTTGCAGATAGCGGATATTAAAAATGATTACAGCCAGAAAATTAAATCTGCCAGAGCTGATAAGAGTATCTCAAGGTCTGAAAGAAAGCAAATTGTTCGTGATTTAAAACATGACCGTGACCAGGAGATTATTGAAACGAAAAGAAACTATTATAAAGTGCGTTAATATATTCGCAGTAGTATATTGTTTCAAAAGAGCCATGCTTTAGCGTGGCTCTTTTATTTTAAACACTATAAACCTTTCTTTGCAAATCTTTAATTCGTTAATTTGATAGTATCGCGCAATCTTAATAATAATGAAAATTTCGGCAGGTACCATATTAATCAGCTCGTCTGCAATGGAAGATGATAATTTCAGGAAGTCAATAGTTTTTATTGCAGAGTATAATGAGAACGGCGCACTGGGTTTTGTTGTTAACAAAATCTTCGAACGTTCTCTTAATGAGTTGGTAGAATTCAGTAGCAGCCCTGCGTTTCCTTTATATAATGGCGGACCTGTTGATAAGGAACATCTTTATTTCATTCACAAGCGAACTGATATTATTACCGGGGGCGTACAGGTTATCAATAACATTTATCTTGGCGGTGAATTTAAGCAGGTAATTGAGCATATCAACAACAAAACTTTGGCTGTTGCTGATATCAAAATATTTATTGGTTATTGTGGCTGGGATACCGGTGAGCTTGAAAA
Source organism: Chitinophagaceae bacterium (assembly GCA_020847395.1). Classification (GTDB taxonomy): domain Bacteria; phylum Bacteroidota; class Bacteroidia; order Chitinophagales; family Chitinophagaceae; genus Agriterribacter. The sequence continues at coordinate 44,291 of JADLCD010000169.1, read as the reverse complement.
AGAAATTGAAGAAAATAGCTGGATTGTGACGGATTGCAGCAATGAAGCGGTTTTTTCTGAAAACCCGGAATTATTATACCGTGATATTTGCGGATAATAATATTGCAAAAAAATAGCCATGATTAATGCATGGCTATTCTCGTTTACAAACGACTTGTTTATTGCTTTATCAATTTCAATTCATTAATGATGTTTGAAGCGCCGCCTAATTTATCAATACACCACAATACATAGCGCACATCAACACAAATGGTTCTGTTCAGGTCTTTATCAAAAGCAAGCTTATGGCTTAAAGCTTCATAGTTACCATCAAATGCCAGGCCTATTAAGTTGCCTGTGCCATCAATTACCGGAGAGCCTGAATTGCCACCCGTAATATCATTGGTTGTAATAAAACACACAACAAGATCATTCACTCTTTTATCAATGTATTGACCAAAATCTTTTTTCTTTACAAGGTCAATCAATTTTGCCGGCAGGTCAAACTCATAATCGCCGGGAATATATTTTTCCAGCACGCCTTTCATCGTAGTTGCATAATCATATTTTACAGCATCTTTCGGAGAATAACTTTTTACATTTCCATAGCTTACTCTCATGGTGAATGTAGCATCCGGGTACATCTTTCTTTTTGGATCCATCTGCATAATACCCTTCGGGTATAATCTGCCCAAATCATTATTCTTTACTACAAACTGCTGAAAATAGTTATCGTATTTGTTGAGATAATTTTTTACAAATCCTCCTGCATACGCATAAGCCGGATCGTTTTGAAGTGTTACCGCGTCTGGCTTTTGTATAAATGCCTGCCATTTGGCATCATTCAATATCATGGTATTGCTAAAAACAGCGGTTGACCATTTTTTATAAGTGTCGGCTTCTTTTAAATCTCCGTATGCAGATTTAAGGTTTTCATAAAAACCAATTGGGTGCTGGTTTTTATCAATATCATTATAAAACATCTGGCAGGTTGCTGCCATTATTCGCTGATCCGAAATTTTATTTTCTTCAGCAAGAAAAGCTTTTCTCGCATTGTTTGCAGCTTCAAGGTCTTGCTTTACAATTGCGGCATCTACGCCTTGTTTCACTATATCATTCTCCAGTTTTATTAATGTAGAAGCAAATCTTGCAAGTGGCGAACCTAATATGCCTTCGTATATATACACGCGGTGTTTTGCATAAGGTTTCCGTGCATCGTATACCTGTGGCCATTCTGTAAAAAGGTTTTCAAACGCCGGTTTGCCTTTAGCCCATTGTTGAAATGCAGCCTCTTCAACCTGCTTCTGTTCATAAATTTTGTATTTCAATAATTGCTTTGTTTCGCCATCATAAAATTTCCAGTAATTGGCAATACCGGCATAGCTTGATGCTAACTGCAGCTTTACGGCAGGATCGTTTTTCATCTGCTCAAACATGGCTTTCAATCTTGCATCGCGTAATCCAACAAGGCTGGGATTGTTGATATCCGTAGCCAGCTTTATACCATAGGAAGTCTCGTATCGGTTGGTACTGCCGGGGTAACCATAAATCATGGCATAATCACCATCTTTAAAGCCTTTTATAGAAACAGGTAAAAAATATTTTGGTTTTAAAGGAATGTTTTCTGCTGAATAGGGCGAAGGCTTGCCATCTTTACCTGCGTATACCCTAAAAACGGAAAAGTCTCCGGTATGCCGCGGCCATTCCCAATTATCTGTATCGCCTCCAAATTTACCTACGCTTTCAGGTGGTGCAGCTACCAGGCGTATATCTGTATAGCGTTGGTATACAAAAACCAGGAACTGGTTGTTTTTAAATAGCGGGCTTACTCTGGCTTCTATATTTTGCGAAGGATCGGAATATTGCTGGTTGATCTGGCTGATTAGCTCAGCTTGTTTTTTGGAGCGATCAGTTGCAGATAGTTCTTCAAGCTGCGGCGCTATTTTATCTGTTACGTCTTCAATCTTTAAAAGGAATTGAATGCTCAAATCTTTTGAAGGAATTTCCTGCGATTTGTTCAATGCCCAAAAGCCATCGCGGAGATAATTATTGTTTACGCTACTTGCGGCAGCTATTGCTGCATACCCGCAATGGTGATTGGTAAATATCAGTCCTTCATTGCTTACTATTTCTCCTGTGCATCCTCCGCCAAATATTATAATGGCATCTTTTATGGAGGCTTTATTAACGCTGTATAGTTGTTCCGGCGTAAGCTTTAAGCCGCGTTTAACCATGTCGGCATAAACCTGCTTGCCAAGCAGGAGTGGCAGCCACATGCCTTCGTCTGCATAAGATTTGCAGAAGATAACAAGCAATAATAATGAGGCAAATATTTTCTTCATGATTTCAATTTTTACTAAACAAACCTACGTAAAGTAAAAATTGAAAATGCCGGGAAATAAAAATTTTTGCCAAGAATTTGCCGGGCGGATAAAAATATATATCCGCCCGTAATCCTTTTCGGGCAGCGGTTCTTAGTTAACTTTCTTAATTACTACATCTTCAACAACACGTGTTTCAGTTGTAATTTCAAAACTTTCATTATAGTTGTTCTTTTTATCGCTGATAGTGAAGATAACTTTACCGCTTTCTGTTTTAGGCAATGAGAATTTTTTGTCGAAAATGCTGTCGGTAAATGCGCCCTGGAAAAGCGTTACACCATCTTCATCTTTAATAACAACAAAAAACTTAGAAGCATTAGCGTTATTGTATTTTACATTGAAGAACATTGTTTGATCCTGTTTGCCAATGTATTTAACGCTTGCTGTTTCTTCTACAGGGTCAACAGATTTTATACCTGCTGTTGCGGGAATGGTAACTGCTGCAATAGCAACTACTAAAAAGGATTTGCGTACTGCTGAGAAAATTGTGCTTGTTTTCATATAATATGTGTTTTGTTTACTTCTTTTAATGGAAGCAATACGTATAGAATAAGTTTTGTTTAGAACGTAGACAGCAAACTTGTTAGATGGGGCAATGTGTTAGTAGATGGCATGAATTGCAAAAGTGTGTGGCAATACTGAATCGAAAGAAAGCCGAACTGCTGGTTACCGGTTAATAATTGCAGAAAAGCAATTTCATATTGATAACGCAAATGTATAAAAAAATATTGTTAGAAATGAAAAAGGTCCGGCAAGCGCACGGACTTTTGCAATTATTTTACGTTTTAAACTGAAAAGATGAGTATTTAATAATAAAAACTTAACATTAAAATAAAGCTAATTTATTCTGTAATACCTTCCAGCGAAAACATGAAAGCATATATTAACGCTATATCTTTTAAATAATCAAACCTGCCGGAAGCGCCGCCATGCCCAAAGTTCATGTTGGTGTGTAACAATAAAATATTATGATCCGTTTTCATTGTTCGTAACCTTGCCACCCATTTAGCAGGCTCAAAATATTGTACCTGGCTATCGTGTAATCCTGTTGTTACAAGGATATTCGGATAATTTTTCTTTTCTACATTTTCATATGGTGAATATGATTTCATATAATCATAAGCGTCTTTATTGTTGGGGTTTCCCCATTCATCATATTCATTTGTGGTGAGCGGTATACTTGCATCAAGCATTGTATTTACAACATCAACAAACGGTACCTGGGCTATAACGCCATTCCAAAGGTTGGGAGCCATATTTGCAATAGCGCCCATTAATAAACCGCCGGCGCTACCACCCTGGGCATACAAATGTCCTTTTGATGTATACTTTTTATCAATCAGGAATTGACCGCAATCAATAAAATCGGTGAATGTATTTTTCTTCTTCATCAGTTTTCCGTCTTCATACCATGTACGTCCCATTTCCTGGCCACCACGTATATGCGCAATAGCAAATACAAAGCCTCTGTTTAATAAGCTAAGCCGGTTGCTGACGAATGCTGCATCTGTACTAAAACCATAAGAGCCGTAAGCATATAGCAGCAGCGGTGCAGTGCCATCTTTTGCAGACCCCTTTTTATATACTAACGATATTGGAATTTGAGTGTCGTCTTTCGCGGTAGCATATACTCTTTCTGATACATAATTTTTCGGATCATATCCCCCAACTACTTCCTGTTGTTTCATCAACTTTTTCTCTTTGGTATTCATGTTATAATCGTAAACACAGTTGGGAGTGGTAAGAGATGTATATGTATACCGGACAATATTCGAGTTGAATTCCGGGTTGCTCCCCAACCCTGCATAATAGGTGGGTTCACCAAAATCAATATAATGATCATCTCCTGATGAAAGGTTGCGTATTCTTAATTGAACAAGCCCGTTTTTTCTTTCATTAATCACGAGGTGATCCTTAAATACATTAATGCCCTGAAGCAATACATCAGTTCTGTGCGGAATTATTTCTTTCCATTCATTACTATCCGTTTTATTTAGCGGGCACTCCATTAACCTGAAGTTTTTTGCATTGAGGTTGGTTACAATATAAAATTTGTCACCAAGATCTTCTGCCTCATACAATACTTCTTTAATACGTGGTTGAAAAATTTTGAATGATGCTGAGGGTTCATCAGCGTTAATAAAACGTAATTCAGATGAAAGTGTAGCCTGCGAAACAATGAAAATAAATTTACCTGACTTGGTTTTAGTAACACCAATATAGTTTGACGGATCTTTCTCTTCGTAAACTATTCCATCTGCTGAGGCTTCCGTGCCGAGGGTATGCCGCTTAATTTTTTCTGAAAGCAGTGTTACAGGGTTGTTTGCTGTATAAAACAAAGTTTTATTATCATTGGCCCAAACAGAACCGCCATTGGTTTCCTTAATCACGTCTTTAAATAGCTCGCCTGTTTCCAGGTTTTTAACATGAATATTATATTGGCGGCGCGAAACAGTATCTACACCAAAGGCAAGCAGTTTGTTGTCTTCGCTGATATTAAAACCTGTGGCCGAATAATAGGGGTGTCCCTTTGCCAATTCATCTACATCTAATAAAATTTCCTCCGGTGCATCAGGGCTTCCTTTTTTTCTGCAATATTTATAATACTCTTTTCCTTCTTCAGTGCGGGTATAGTAGTAGTATCCATTTTTAAAAACAGGCACAGATTCATCCTTTTCTTTTATTCTTCCCTTCATCTCTTTATACAAGTCTTCCCTCAGTTTTTTTGTGCCGCTCATCATTGTGTCGAGGTAAGCATTTTCTTCTTCCAGGTATTTTACAACAGCAGAGCTATCCGGCCCTTTTTTGAAGTAATCATTCAGCCAATAATAATTATCAGCTACCGTATCGTTATGAATAATGCGTGTATGTTCTTTAACCGGCGCTACCGGTGGCTTAATGCCCTGCGGCCATTCAAAACCTGCCATCTTCTCTTTTTTTTGTGTATCGCATGCCATAATAAAAATGCCTGCACATACTGTGGTGATTAATAATAACCGCTTCATGTCAAAAATATTTTTGCTTTAATAATTATGCAGCATTGCAAAAGGCAGTTAAGCATTGCAAAGCTTATTGCTAATTAATTTCAGAACAAGCGATTTTTCTTTTGGATACTAAGTCAGGCGTTGATCGTAAGCGTTACGTTTTCTTTAGATAACGCTCTTATTGTTTCAATAATAGCCGCTGTGTCATAACCGGCTTCTTTTTGTAGCTCCTTAGGTGTTCCATGCTCAATTACTTCATCAGGAATACCTAATATTTTTACCTGGGCGTTATAGCCATGATCTGCCATAAACTCAAGTACGGCACTGCCAAAGCCACCTTTAACGGTACCATCTTCAACAGTAATAATTTTATTAAACTTTTTGCACACTTCATGAAGCAGGGCTTCATCAAGCGGTTTTACAAAACGCATATCGTAATGTGCGGGGGTAATACCTTCTGTTCTTAATTCACGAATGGCCGCGGCTGCAAAATTTCCGGGATGACCAAGAGTTAGTATGGCTATATCTGTACCGTCTTTTAATTTTCTTCCGGTGCCGATAGTGATCTCCTGCATTTCTTTTCTCCATTCAGGCATAGTGCCTTCTCCGCGGGGATAGCGGATCACAAAAGGATGTTTGGTAGAATCCAGTTGCGCGGTATACATTAAGTTGCGCAGTTCAGCTTCATTCATTGGCGCACTTACAATCATGTTAGGTATGCAGCGCATATAGGCAATATCATAAGCGCCGTGATGTGTTGCTCCATCTTCTCCCACCAAACCTGCTCTGTCGAGGCAGAAAATAACCGGCAGGTTTTGTATAGCCACATCATGCACCACCTGGTCATATGCCCTTTGCATAAATGAAGAATATATATTGCAGAATACTCTTAAACCCTGTGTAGCCATTCCTGCACTAAGGGTAACTGCATGCTGCTCGCATATGCCTACATCCAGTGCGCGGTCAGGCATTTGCTCCATCATAAATTTTAATGATGAGCCTGATGGCATTGCCGGCGTAATACCAAATATCTTATCGTTCTTCTCCGCCAGTTCAATAATGGTATGCCCAAAAACATCCTGGTATTTTGGTGGCTGGGGAAGGTCAAATTTCTTTTTATAAATCTCACCGGTTATTTTATCAAACAAACCCGGCGCATGCCATTTGGTTTGATCTTTTTCAGCCAATGCATAGCCCTTACCCTTAACCGTTAGTACATGTAAAAGTTTTGGCCCGGGAATTTTTTTAAGATCCTGTAAAATATCAACCAGCTTGGTAACATTATGCCCGTCAATCGGACCAAAGTAACGCAGGTTTAAGGCTTCAAATAAATTACTGCTTTTGTTTACAAATCCTTTTATACTGTGTTCAAGTTTGCTGGCCATTTCGCGGGTAAAAGTTTTACCTATGGGCAGCTTACCCAGCGCATTCCAAATATCATCTTTAAATTTGTTGTATGTATGAGATGCGGTAATATCGGTAAGGTATTCTCTTAAAGCGCCAACATTCTGATCAATGCTCATACAATTATCATTCAGAATAATCAGCATATCCGCATCTGCCACGCCTGCGTGATTCATGCCTTCAAAAGCAAGTCCTGCAGTCATCGCTCCATCGCCTATAATGGCAACAGATTTCCTGTCTTCTCCTTTATATTTTGCTGCAATAGCCATTCCCAATGCGGCAGATATGGACGTGGAAGAATGCCCTACACCAAAACTGTCGTATTCGCTTTCCCATCTTCTCGGGAAGCCGCTTATGCCATTATATTTCCTGTTGGTATAAAAATTATCTCTTCTGCCGGTTAATATTTTATGACCGTATGCCTGGTGACCCACATCCCAAACCAATTGATCATAAGGCGTATTAAAAACATAATGTAATGCTATAGATAATTCAACAACGCCAAGGCTGGCACCGAAATGTCCGCCGTGTACGCTTACTACATCAATAATATATTGACGTAGTTCTTCACTTACCTGCATAAGCTGATCTTTGGTTAGCTTTTTAAGATCCTGCGGGTTATTAATTTGTTGTAAAAGAGGCCCTGGTGTTATGTCCATTTAAGTGGTTTAAAATGCCAACAAAAATAATATTTAAATGTTACTTCACAGGGGGAATTCTATAATGCGGCGTTAATGAGCAATTTGTTTGATTATCAATAATATGTGATTTGTGAGCCAGGAACCGCATGCCGCTAAGCCAATTATACAGCCATTAGTAATACATTATTTCTGGCGGAGGCAGGAAATCTTTAGATTTGAATTATGCAATTAAAATTGTCGAAATACTGGTTGTGCCAGGTATGTGGCTGGGGCGGCGTGGCGCTGATAAATATTTTTTTGGAATATACATATGGCGAGGGCATATCGTGGAAGTTTTTTGGACGGCTTGTAATTGTGCTGGGTTTAGGTATACCCATTACCCATATGATCAGGAATATTATTGTGAGCAGGAACTGGCTAACATTGCCTTTTGATAAAATGGTATTACGGCTTTTTCTTACCCTTGTAGGCGGCAGTTTTATTTATTCGTTTTGTACGTTAAGCTTATTCGAACTATTGAACCTCTCGGAAATTACCCATAGCCGCCGGCCTTTTTTTGATCGGGTTATTATCAGGTTTTTTGACAGTATTATTATTTTGATGGTTTGGGTTTTGCTGTACTACATGTATCATTATTTTCAACGTAACAAAAAGCAGGAGGTTGATACATTTCGCCTGCAATCTTTAGTGAAGGAGCTTGAGTTAAAGACAATTAAATCGCATATCAATCCGCATTTTATTTTTAATTCATTAAACAGTATAAGAGCACTGGTTGATGAAAATCCTGAACGTGCAAGGCGTGCAATAACTGAGCTAAGCAATATATTACGGAGCAGTATGCAAACAGAAAAAATGGAAACGGTGCCGCTTGAACAGGAGTTGAATATTGTGAAAGATTACCTGGCGCTGGAGCAAATGCGTTTTGAAGAAAGACTGCGTGTTAATTTTACCATTGATGCCAACACGCTTAATCAGCCTATTCCACCTATGATGCTGCAAACGCTTGCCGAAAATGCTATTAAACACGGTGTAAGTAAACAAATGGATGGTGGTATTGTAACGATAACTTCTGATTTTGTAGATGATCATCATGAAATTATTATCCGTAACAGTGGTGTTTTAAACGGTCATGCGGGATATAAAGGTTTTGGATTGCAGAGTACACAGGACAGGTTGAATTTGCTTTTTGGTACCAAAGCGGTATTTACCATAAAAGATATTCCCGGAAATATGGTAGAAGCGAAAGTTATTATGCCAATAAACGGCATCACAAGATAAACGCAAAGTATATGACAAAGAGAGCTATTATAATAGATGATGAAAGGCTTGCAAGAACCGAATTGAAAAAACTATTGCAGGATCATCCTGAAATTGAAATTATAGCAGAAGCGGCAAACGCTAACGAGGGTATTGAAAAGATTGAGCAAATGATACCTGACCTGGTTTTTCTTGATATACAAATGCCGGGCAAAACCGGGTTTGATTTATTAACAGAGCTGGACAAACTGCCACAGGTAATATTTACTACCGCGTACGACGAATATGCATTGAAAGCATTTGAAGTAAACGCGCTTGATTATTTACTGAAACCTGTAGAGCCTAAGCGGCTTGCCGATGCTATACAGAAATTAGAAGATAGTGATGACAGGGAGGCAATTGCTTCAAACTTTAATACCTCAACAAATATACCTAACCGTGGTATACTTGGTGAGAACGACCAGGTGTTTGTAAAAGATGGTGAACGTTGCTGGTTTGTAAAGCTAAGTGAAATTCGCTTGTTTGAAAGTGTGGGCAATTATGCCAAAGTATTTTTCAGTACGCATAAGCCATTAATATTAAAATCGCTTAATGCGCTGGAAGAGCGGCTTGATGAAAAAATTTTCTTCCGCGCCAACCGAAAGCATATTGTGAACCTTAGAATGATTGAAAGAGTAGAACCATATTTTAATGGAGGATTATTACTCGAAATTAAAGGCGGAGAAAAAATTGAGGTGAGCAGGAGACAGGCGGTGAAGTTTAAGGAGATGATGAGCTTGTAGGTTAATTTGAAAATGAGGGAATTTCTTGCCTGCCGGCAGGCAGGGAAAATTTGAAAATGTTGGGAATGGGAAGAAAGTTTGAGTGTACAGGACAGGCGCATTAAAATTACTTAATCCTGGAAGGCTGATATAATTATAGAAAATGGTTGTTTTTTCAAATTTCAAATTTTTCTATCTTGCCCTCCAACTTTATTTAGCATGAAAAAACTTGTTATACCGGCGCTTATATTATTTGCTTCTACCACACAAGCGCAGAAAATCAATAAAATAATCAGTGAAAAAAAGGTAAGAAAAATTGAAACTGCACTATCGTCAGATGCAATGGGCGGTAGGGGATTATTTTCACCAGGACTTGATATGGCTGCGGATTTTATAGCGGCAGTATTTAAAACTGAGGGATTACAACCTGTAAATGATAATGGAAGCTATTTTCAGGAGTTTGAGGTTGTGGAAGCTAAACAAACAGGTGTAAGAGGAAATATAAATTGAAAGAATATTGATGAACAAAATATTTGTGCGTTTACTACAGATGAGGAACTGGCAGTTGATGCTGCCTCAGGTTATGAACAGGCAACTATTAAAGCCGGCGACATGTTGCTCAATAATGCATACCGGTATGTGACTTCGGGCAAAAATTATATCGTGTGGGTAGATACTGCGCATGCAAAAAATTTCAATTCACTCTCAAGATTAAAAGGGGAACGTTTTAAATCGAACAGCAGCGTGATACTTGTGCTTACTGCTGAACCCGTAACAGATTTTTCTTTTACCATTCATAATACGATAACGGAAAAGAAGTTAAAAAATGTGGTGGGAATATTACCTGGTAAAAGTAAAAAAGAGGAATATGTAATTTTCTCCGGTCACTATGACCATCTCGGTATCGGAAAACCAAATGCTGACGGCGATTCAATATACAATGGCGCTAATGATGATGCCGCAGGAACGACTGCCGTTATTATGTTATCAAAGTATTTTAGCAAGCTGAAGAATAATGAACGCACTATTGTGTTTGCAGCGTTTACTGCGGAAGAAAGCGGCGGTTTTGGTTCACAATATTTTTCAAAGCAGTTTGACCCCGTTAAAGTAATGGCTATGTTTAATATAGAGATGATTGGTACAGAAAGTAAGTGGGGCAGAAACTCAGCCTATATTACGGGTTATGAGAAAACAGATATGGGAAAGATGCTGGAAAAAAATCTGCAAGGCACAGGATTTACTTTTCACCCGGACCCATACCCCGAACAGCAATTGTTTTACCGCTCAGATAATGCAACACTGGCAAGGCTTGGTGTTCCGGCGCATACTATCTCAACTTCAAAAATGGACAGCGAACCTTTTTATCATACATTGGATGATGAGGTTGAAACACTTGATATAAAAAATATGGCTGAGATAATAAAGGCAATTGCGCTTAGTTCAAAATCAATTATAAGTGGGGAAGATACTCCTTCAAGAGTAGATGCATCTCAATTACGGTAATGTTGCACTTTTATAGTTCGTTATGTTGCCGGCTTACTTCTATGGTTTCCAAAAGTTGTTTTTTATACTTATACCAGCTATTAATTTCGGGGATATATATTTCTATATTTTCTTCCCCTACAAAAAGTTTATAATCAAAAGAAGGATAACCATATACAATATAACCGGGGTAATACCAATGCATACCTTTTTCAATGGCATATTTTATTTTTAAAAGAATAAGGTACTTTCCCAGGCTGAATTTTTTATATGCCGGATCATAGAAATTCATGATACCGGCAATGCTGTTATAACCATTATCAAAAATGCCTGCTGCAATTAATTTACTTCCATCTCTAATCTCAATAATATTTGTTTCAAAGGCATTTTCTTTTTCTGCTTCTTCTCCATATAACCAGTATTTAACTGATTCTGCATGATCAAATTTTATACTCGATCTGTAAATCTTGTATAGTGTTTCCAGTTCTGTAGTAATAACCATCGGTTTTATTGAAATATGGAAATGCCTGTTTTGGATAATTAATTTTTGTAGTTTTTTGTTGATGTTAAAGCCTGGAAGATTATATCTCAACCAAAATACATTATAGGTACTATCGTTAAGGATAATGTATTTGGTTGTAAACACGCTTTGATGCATACGATACCATCCCTGAGACAGAAATGTGTCGAGCTGGGTGCTATTGAGTTTTTTAGAGTTGTGGTATGCCGGAAATTCCATTTACGGAATTTACAATTTTGTAATGCGATATTTATATTCAAATATAAAAAATAGTATAAAATGAAGATTTTACATCACGAATATCTCAAATTTTCGCACCATGCCTGATTTCCCAGTGTATGAAACGCTGCAATGTACCAGAAACAGTAAGTGTAGATGTCTGCGTTGCTAACTGTCGGAAAGCCCTATACGCGAAAATCCGGAATACTATTTTTATATCAGGCAATACCTGTATTTTAATGCCGCTATTAAAAATGGCTTAAACTTAAAAGGCAGGATATAATTTTTGAATACGCTCTATCCATTCATTTATTATAACAGGTGTTATATCTTTTGATGCCAGGTTTGCCAGGCTAAACCTGATGGTACGATTTCGCTGATTTGAAACAAAAATGAAACTTCCTGAAATATAAAAATTGTAGTCTTCAAGCCCTGCCGGCGATTCAATGGATCTGAAATTACTTGTATTGGTAACTGCTTCAAAATCTGTAAGCACACTAATATTATTCATACTGCTAAATTAAATGAAATTGCATAACCGTTTATGCAATACCGTTACTTATCACTTAAAGAAAATTTAATTTTACAATTATTCAACACCCGCTACCTTCATTTTTAATATATATACTGACTCAGACGCGGTAATAAATAATGTCTTTCTGTCTTTTCCACCAAAACAAATATTGCCAACCCAATTAGAAGGAACAGGAATATTACCTATTCTTAAACCGCCAGCATTGTATACTGTTACCCCTTTGCCTGTTATATAAAGATTGCCTTTTTTATCCAGCGTCATTCCGTCAGAACCTTCAGGCGCAAATATATTTCGTTCAGAAAGTGTGCCATTTTTATTGATAACATATTTATAAGTTTTGCTATCGCCAATATCTGCTACATATAAATATTTCCCATCCGGCGTACCCACAATTCCATTTGGCTGAACAAATCTATCATCAACAATGATGGGAACTTTTTTCCCTGCCGGTAAATAATACAATTTCCTGCCATCTATTTCCGGTTTTTTTCTTGTCCAGTAATCACGCTGGTAATATGGATCTGTAAAATATATTCCTCCTTTTTTATCTATCCACAAATCATTCGGACCATTTAACTTCTCCCCTTCAAAGTTGCTGAGCAATACTGCTATTTTTTTGTCTGGAGATATAGACCATAATTCATTTTTTTCATCAGCGCAGGAAATGATATTTCCTTTTTTGTCGAAATATAAGCCGTTTGATCTGCCGGTTTTATCCATAAATAAAGACAGGTTTCCGTTTATATCGTATTTCCAGATTTTATCATTTGGCTGATCTGTAAAGTAAATATCACCCTGGTTATTAACTGCGGGGCCTTCTGTAAAAATGAATTGATCAGAAATTTTAATTAACCCGGCAGTAGGATCAATAAGTGAGTCCATCGATTGCTGTGCATATACTTTCTGCATTAAAAAAAATATAGCAAGCAGTATTTTAGCAGGAGTATAATTAGTCATACATCAATCTTTATTACAAGGTACTTAATAGGCAAATACAGAATTTATAATATAATAAAAGCTCATTGTTATAATGAGCTTTTAACAATATTTATAAGATGCATGTTTTAAAAAGGTGTAGTCATAATCTCGTCTTCCGGTTGCGGCTCAATATGATTTTTACCAGCGAGAAAATTAAGCAAATCAGCGTTTAGCCTTTCCCGGTGGGTATAAAACAACCCGTGAGGCGCACCCTCATATATTGCAAGATCTGCATGTGGTAACATAGCCGCTGCCCGTTTACTGCTTGTTTCAAAAGGAACTATTTTATCATTATCGCCATGCACAATCAATGCAGGAATAGTAATGCTGTTAACATCATTCCTGAAATCTGTACGGGAAAAACTCTTTATACACTCAACAGTTGACTGCTGGGTAGCTACAGAAGCCAGTTGAAGATAATGGTTGAGTAAGGGAGTGCTTATTGGCTTGCTGAGAAATCCTACGCCAAAAAATTGTTTACCAAATTCATCAATAAATCCTATCCTGTCGTTTCGTATACCATTAATCATATCATCAAAAATTTCTTCATCAACGCCGTCAGGATTATTAACTGTTTTAAGCATAAATGGAATAATAGAACTGATCAATGCAATCTGCGCAATCCTGTCCTGTCCATACCTGGCAATATATTTAACCACTTCACCGCCCCCCATAGAAAAGCCAACAAGCACCGTGTTCTGCAGGTTCAATTGCGTGATCACTTCGTGCAGGTCGTCTGCCAGGGTATCATAGTCGTATCCGCTCCATGGTTTACTGCTTTTTCCAAATCCCCTGCGGTCATATTTAATTACCCGGTAACCACCTTCAACAAGATCGTTTACCTGGTATTCCCACATTTCTTTACTGCTTGGCCAACCGTGTATAAGAATTACCGGCTGCCCTTTACCGTAATCTGAATAAGCAATGCTTATTTCTTCTCCCGTTTTTTTATCATTAAACTGAATGGATTTCATACATATTCTGTTAAGGTGAATAAATATCATTATGGCATTTAATAATACATCATTAAATATACCATGAAAAATTGAGGAAGATTAGATAACGCAAATAAAGAATCTGAGGATTAATTTCCACGTGAAGTAAAAAAATATCCGCACAAGGCGGATATTAAATAGTATAACTTTCGGTTATGCTTAAGCGATTTTTTGTAATTGCGTTAATCTCCTGTAAACACTTTCTTCAATTTCAATCAGATCGTAGTGATTACCTCTTTCAACTATTTGCCCGTCCTGCAGGATGATGATTTCATCCGCCTCTATAATAGTGCTTAACCGGTGAGCAATAACAAGGGTGGTTCTTCCTTTCATCAGGTTATTAAGGGCATCCTGTACAAGTCTTTCAGATTCTGTATCTAAAGCAGACGTGGCTTCATCGAGAATAAGTATAGATGGATTTTTGAAAACTGCTCTTGCAATACTTAATCGCTGGCGCTGTCCTCCCGATAAACGTATTCCCCTGTCCCCGATAACAGTATTATAACCATCTTCTGTTTCCATAATAAAATCATGGGCGTTGGCCACTTTCGCGGCATGTATCACATCCTCCATACTTGCGCCGGGCATACCAAGCGCTATATTATTAAATATGGTATCATTAAACAGAATGATCTCCTGGGTTACAAAGCTCATGTGGCTGCGTAAAGATTCCATCTTATAATCTTTCACATTCATGCCGTCAATCAATACCTCCCCTTCTGTTACGTCATAAAATCTCGGTATTAAATCAGCAATAGTTGATTTGCCAACTCCCGAGGGCCCAACAAGCGCAATAGTCTTTCCTTTTTCTATTACAAGGTCAATATTTCTTAATACCTGTTTTTCCGTATAACCAAAAGAAATATTTCGCAATTCTATTGTGTTCCTGAATTTTTTCAGATCAACCGCGCCGGGCTTATCAGCAATTTCTACAGGCTTATCCAATATTTCCAGAATGCGCTCGCCGGAAGCCTGTCCTAACTGTATATTGGATAGTGCTACCACAATTGCTTTTGCGGGGCGGATGACCTGGGAGAAAATGGCTATGAACGCTATGAACGAACTTGCTTCAAGCCCGCTGTTGGCTGATAATACCAATCCCCCGCCATATACCAAAATACAAGCTACCACGATTACGCCCGCAGCCTCAGAAAATGAAGGAGCAAGTTCTCTTTTCCTGAAACTTGCAAGGCTTGCTTTGCGATAAAAATCATTTTCCTGTGCAAATCTTTTAATGATAAAATCAGTAGCATTGAATGAGCGTATTATGCGCATGCCCATCAGGGTTTCATCAATAATAGTAAGCAGCCTTCCTGCAGAAGCCTGTACATCTTTTGCTTCCTTTTTTAATTTTTTTGTGATGGCTGCAATGGCAAACGCAGAAATAGGAATGATAATTAAAGTGAAGATGGTAAGCCTGGCAGATATCGCAAATAACCCTATAAAATAGCCTATCAGCAAAGACGGCTCTTTAAACAAAACTTCCAGTGAGCTGGAAGCGGCGCCTTCAACGCCATACACATCTGTATTAAGCCTCGAGATCAAATCGCCTTTGTGCTCTTTAGTGAAATAGCCTAAATGCAGGCGGTTAACTTTTTCGAATAGGGCTTCTCTTAGTCTTTTTACCAAGAGGGTGCGTGTATTAATAAGACAACGTTGTGCCATATACCGGCAAACATTGGTTAGTACAACAGAAAATACAATTGTTGCCGCTAAAAAGTACAGCGCGTGTGCAGGATTATGCAGCTTAAAATCGTAAATGAGGTAATAAAAGTAATCTTTAAAAAAACCTGCGGAAAGCGAAAACTCAGGAGCCGTTGCATACTTTGCTGCATCGGCAATATCAACAGGGTTAAATAAAAAGTTAAGCAAAGGAATGATCAGCGCAAATTGAAATACGCTGAAAAATGCGGCCGCAAGGGTAAATATGGAGAACGGGATAATAAATTTTCCTAAGGGCCGGGCGTACGCAAAAAGTCTTCTATAAGTCTTCATCTCTGATTTAAATAATTAATAAAGCGAGCGGTATACATTTAAGTATTCTGCCGCCGCCTTATCCCAACAAAAAGTTTCACTGTGCTGCAGAATTGCCTGCCGCATTTTATTTTCTTCATATGCCTGCATGCCTCTGTTAAAAACCTGCTGTATATGAGATTCTGAAAAATCGCGGAAATAGAAAGCAAGATTGCTGCCAATTTCCGGTAATGCTGTTTTATCAGAAAGAAAAACAGGTTTGCCAACAGACATAGCTTCTGCCACAGGCAACCCGAATCCTTCTGCTATAGATGGTAATGCAAATGCAAAGCAATTGCGGTAATACCATGATTTTTCGTGTTCGTTAATATTTCCAAGTAACCGCAAATTTTCATCAACTTTTAACTTCCGGGCAAGTGATCTTAAATAATGCAGGTAATGCGAATCATCCTGCCTGCCTGCAATGAGTAATTCCATATCGCGATAATGCTTGAGCAAAGGCAGCAGCACATGGAAATTCTTTTTCCGGCAGATTACGCCAAGTGAAAAAAGAAATTTACCGGCAGGCTTATATGACTGATCAGACAGCGCGGGCTCTGCAAGATTATTTTTGCCATTATATATTACATGTACCGGCTTATTGCCTGTATCAGTATATGTTAATACATCTTTCCTGCAAAAATCAGATATGCAAACAATAGCATCGCTGCGGTCGATATTTTTTTGTAAATGCCTGAGATGCTTTGCACGTTTTGCTTCTGTTTTTTCTTCGTGTAAAAAATTAAGATCATGAATTGTTAATATAACCTTAATTTTTTTATTACGCTCGGGCAGGTAATGAGAGCCCTGGTATGTTGCATGCCACACATCAAATCCCCGCAATGAAGGCATAATAAATTTTTGCAGCGAATGCTGGTTTATATGCGCATGCTCAAATCCCAGATAATGCTGTATGGCGGGGGGAGAAAAAAAAGTTATCTCCTCGTGATTTGTATCACGAGACTTTTTTTCAATACTTCTTCCAAGACTTAAGCAATAGTGATACAATCCTGTATTCACATACTTCATCCTCTCACAATCAAATATGATCTGTTTCATAAAAGGAATTGTTAATATTTCTCGTTATGGCAGGCGACTCGGGAGCCGGGGGGATTATGGGAGGCAGAACAATTGTATTAAACAAAATTCGTACCTAAGCTTTCATTTTTATTTTAAACAATGTATACATGACACCAGGTTAGGCATTACCGTTGCATAAATATTGAAATTGCATAATTTTGTTCTCACAATTTCCATTAGCTTCGTATTCTTCAATCATTTTGCAACAAAACCTCTATGGCTTCAATAATATTGGATTGCGACCTGATGAATCATCCTAATTCCGGTTTATATCACTATTGTCTCAACATCGGGTTACGCGTAAATCAACAATTGGAAAGAGAACGTAAAGAGCCTATGAAAATGTATGTGCCGAGGGCAGAAAAATTTTCATTTGCTAAATCTTCTCATACCATCGTTGAAAAATCATGGCATAAATTCCTTAAACCATTCATGCTGGGTTGCAGGGTTTGGCATGCACCGTTTCAATCCGGAAGGGTTGTGCCGGATAAGAAGCGTTACCCAAACGTTAAAGTATTGCTAACGATACATGACCTTAATCCCCTCCATGAGGGTAAACCCTTAGAAGAGCAGAGGAAAAGCCTTGCACATACACAATCGTTGATTGACAGAAGCGACGCTATTGTGTGCATATCTGAATTTACAAAATCGGATGTTTTAAAAAATTGTGATACCGGCAATAAGCCATTATATGTAATTCATAATGGCATACATCGTGTAAATATTCATTCAACAACAAAATCACCTGACAGGAAAATTGAGCGGCCATTTTTATTTGGCATGGGGTATGTAAATGCCAAGAAAAACTACCACGTATTATTACCTCTTTTAAAACATAATCCCGAAATTGAAATGGTAATAGCCGGCAGGTTAGATGAGCCGGATTATATTAAGGCCATACACAAAACGGCAGATGAAATGGGTGTATCGGAGCGACTGCATCTTACCGGCCCGGTGTCAGAAGATGATAAGGCGTGGTATTTAAGCAACTGTATGGCATTTATGCATCCTTCGCTCGCAGAAGGTTTTGGCGCCCCGGTTGTAGAAGCGATGCTTTTCGGCAAACCGCTATTCCTTTCTGATCTTACTTCCCTGCCCGAAATAGGTGGTGATGCTGCATTTTATTTTAATGGCTTTAATGAAGAATCAATGCAAAGCGTTTTTAAGCAGGGAATGCAACGCTTTAGTAATGAAAATATGTCCGCCCAGGTAATTAGCCGGGGCAAAACATTTGACTGGGAAAAAAGTGCGGCGCAATATTTGAAAGTATATCAATCACTCTTATAAAGTTATAATGACAACATTTTCTGGTTTATCCGAAATAAAAAATCTTACACGCAGTGATTTTGAAAGAGCATGCTCATCCCAGGTGGATCATGAATACGTAGGAAACAATACCATTCTTTGCAGGGTTCTTGGAAGGCAAAAGATGTATGTGGATGCTACAGATTCAGGCATTGCACCGCATTTAATAATGGATGGTTATTGGGAATCCTGGTTAACACTATTATTCGCAAATATTATTAAGCCCGGCGATGTATGTTTAGATATAGGAGCAAACTTCGGATATTTTTCCATTCTTATGTCTGAGCTCAGCGGCAGTTCGGGTAAAACAATTTCTGTGGAAGCTAATCCCAGGATTGCGGAATTCTTAAAGCTGACGCGATTGGTGAATGGAAACAAATTCGATTTAGTTCAATCCGCGATCTCAGATAAAAAGGGGGAAGCTATAATGACGATAACTGATCACGAGCTTGGAGGCGGAACAATAAAACCAAATGAACTTATTGCAGGCAGAACCCAGGTGCCTGTATCTACTATATCAATTGATGAACTATTGGAGGAGAAAAATATTCAAAGAGTGGATGTAATGAAAATAGATGTGGAAGGAGTAGAGCCATTAGTTTTTAAGGGAATGACACAGACGCTTAAAAAAAACCCGGATTTGCAGTTGATTATCGAGTACAGTCCTTCTATTTATGATAATGCTCAGGAGTTTACTGAATTTCTTTTTTCCAGGTTCAAAGTTTACCAGGCCACCAATGTAGATGTGATAACAGAGCTGAAACATTCAGGTATCGCGCAGCTTTGTGCTATTCCATCCCATACTGATCTTTATCTAACAAAAAAATAATGTGTTATTTTGCTATAACAAGGTTTAAAATTAATGACGCCTTTTTTCAGAATAGAAGATATAGCATCCTTACCCGGCTTTGAATTTGAATCTCCCTGTCGGCACTATGCAAACTATGCGTATCTCGAAAACAATATGGCAATATGCAGGGTACTTACCAGGTATAAAATATATATAGACACCAGGGATAGAGGTATTGCTCCGCATTTGATCATGGATGGTTTTTGGGAAACATGGCTTACTCAATATCTTGCCAAAATCATAAAACCCGGGGATATATGCCTGGACATAGGAGCTAACGTCGGATATTTTTCTGTTCTGATGTCTGCTTTATCCGGCGATACAGGAAGAACAATTGCCGTTGAGCCTAATCCTGATATTGCAAAACTACTTCGTTTAACTTCAGGACTGAATGGACCCGGCTTTGAAGTTTCCGAATTGGCGCTTGCCGATAAAGAAGGAAAGCTGAGACTAAGGGTTCCTGAGGATTCTTTTGGTGATGCGAGCATTATAAACAGGGTAGACAGGTTGATAAAACCGAAATCATCATTTAAAGTACGAACCACCACGCTCGATATCATGCTGAGAGAGCTTAATTTAAGTAAGGTAGATGTGATTAAAATGGATGTTGAAGGAGCGGAGCCCTTTGTGTTTGAAGGGATGAAAGAAACTATTGCCAATAATAAAGACTTACAGATTATTATTGAGTACAGCCCCTTTTTATACGATAATCCAAGGGCGTTTACCGAATACCTGTTTTCTGAATTTACTGTCAGGAGAATTAAAGATGTTGAGCAAATTGAAGACCTTGATGAATCTGCTATAGAAACATTGATCACCTTAACTGATCATACGGATCTTTATTTGAGTCAAAAAAATGAAGAGTAATTCACACAAAATAAGCGTTGTACTGTATTTCTTTATAAGTAGTAATACTTAAATTATAAATTTTATAATTATAAATAGGTACAATACATTTAACTACAGTAGCTTTGCAACCACATAACGAAATTGCGTTTTCATTATTTCAATATCTGAAGTTAAGGCTCTGAAAAATATTAACTTCCAATGAAAAACCTTTTGAGGTAAAAACCTGAATATTTATCAGGAATAAAAATATAAGCCCCGTAATGCGGGGCTTATATTTTTGTAACAGGTTACTGTTTTTAGCGATTCTTTCTTTTCTGAGTAGGACAGGTAGCCTGCTATAATTTTTTTCAAAAAAATTGTGATGCAGCATGCAACTGTGTTTACATACTGGCGGGATCGCAAAGACGGCGGGAGGTTGAGTGAATGTATGCTTTGCCTTAGTGCTGGTTGTAAACTTAAAACTTTTACCGTCACTGCGAGCCCGCCCGCTTGCTGCCTTGAATCAAAAGCATCTTGCGGCGGGTTCGTTCATAATTCAAGGTTGAGATTGCTTCTCCCGCCGGCAGGTTGTATTGAATTAAATGCTTGTTGCGGAGAAAGTGTGTTGGTTTTAATGTCAGCAAAAAAGGAAATACCTGAAGGGATACCTGCCCGGCACCTTAAATGATTAATAGCCGTATTTTGAATTACAAACAGAATGATTACTTTTGTTCATCTTCAATAAGCGCATTATGAAATTGTAATTACACTCAGGGAAGCCACAAAACGTAAAGGCCAATCTGATATTTTATATTCCCTGGGTTATCCGGCCTTGCATTTTCTTTTAATAAGTTTTATTATTTACTATATGACTGAAACAAATACCAGGCAAAGCAATGCTGCCTGGCAAACAATAAAAGACGCTATCAGTGGTGAAGAACACGACTATACTACGGGCAGTATACGAAAAGCTATTTTCTTATTAGCCATACCCATGATGCTTGAAATGGGCATGGAAAGTGTATTTGCCGTAGTGGATATATTTTTTGTAAGCCATCTTGGTAAACATGCCACATCAACTGTGGGGCTTACTGAATCTGTAATTACAATTGTGTATTCGCTTGCTATGGGTATAAGCATGGCAGCAAGCGCGGTGGTTGCAAGGCGCGTAGGTGAAAAAAATAAAGAAGGCGCTTCAGTAGCCGCTGTTCAATCACTTATACTATCAATAGCTATAACAATTGCGGTTAGTATTTGCGGAATAATTTTCGCCGGCGATATTTTGCGCCTCATGGGTGCAGAAGAAGCAACAGTGAGAGAAGGCATAACCTATACGCGGACAATAATGGGCGCCAGCGTAGTAATTATGTTACTCTTTCTCATCAATGGTATTTTCAGGGGCGCAGGTAACCCGATGATAGCAATGAAAAGTTTGTGGCTGGCTAATATCTGCAATATTATTTTATGCCCGCTGCTCATTCGCGGTTGGGGACCAATACCTGCAATGGGCTTAACAGGTGCTGCTGTTGCCACAACCATTGGCAGGGGGATAGGCGTGATTTACCAATTGTATAATCTCTTCCATGGCAGTAAGGTCATCCGTATTACGCTCAACTATTTTAAACCGGATTGGCCTGTGCTGAAAAATCTTGCAAATATTGCATGGCCGGGAACATTACAGTTCCTGATTGGTTCCGGTAGCTGGATTGTGCTGGCGAGTATTGTTGCACGTACGGGTCACAGTGAGGCATCAGCAGGATACCAGGTAGCATTAAGAATAGTGATGTTTTTTATTTTACCTGCATGGGGAATGAGTAACGCGGCGGCAACGCTGGTTGGTCAAAATCTTGGAGCCGGCTCGCCGGAAAGAGCAGAAAAATCCGTGATGACAACGGTAAAATACAATGCCATATTTATGGGTATTGTATCGCTTATATTTTTAGTTTTTGCAGAATTTATTATCAGCTTTTTTACCAACGAGGCCGATGTAAAAAAATATGCGGTATCAGCTATGCGTATTATCAGTACAGGTTATATCTTTTATGGAATAGGAATGGTGATAGGCAATGCTTTTAATGGCGCAGGCGATACACGCACGCCCACCTGGATAAACTTTTTTGGATTCTGGTTTTTGCAGATACCGGTTGCCTGGCTTATGGCACATGTATTTGATTGGGGACCAACAGGCGTGTTTCTAGCCATTCCTGTTGCGGAAACAGCTATTACAATAGCAGCCTATATTATTTTTAGAAAAGGAAAATGGAAATTGGTAAAGGTGTAAGAAGTATAGTGAAAGGCGAAGCGTTGCTCCTTCATGCTCCGCCTTTGCTTTTACTGGCAGCGCAATTAAGTATTATACATACCACATTGCGAAAAAGGTCATGGCAGAAAAATAAGCCAATGAAATAATGTAAACTTTTACTTCTGCTGTTGCGTAATGCGTAATAAATTGTTTCATAGACACTGTTTTTTTTAGATTAAAAATGACAGGGCCCGGATCAAATAATATTTTTGACAGGGGAAGTAATCACAGCGTTACGGACGGACGGTTAGGATATCAGTTTTTTAAAAACGGGACTGAGTTAAAACAACGCGTTATTTAAACCATGTTAATAACGGGGATAACCTGTGAATATTGTATCTTATGGTAAGACTGCCGGGTAAGAAGTTAAAATGGATCATTTAACCCGTGTACCTCGCTTTACTCAAATATTTTTTGATGATTGAAATATTATCGGTAACCTTCGTATCTAAATATTTTTATTATGGTTAACTTTCGCAAATCAACCCTTGCAATTGTTTCGGGAATTTTAATGTTTACACTGACTATTGCAGCCTGCAACAGCCAGGAAAAAAAAGAAGACAGCACTACAGTTAAACCTGCTGACACAGTACCTGCTGCTGACACCATCCGCATGGATACCGCAACTACAAGACCTGTAAAAGGCGGTAACTAATACTTTCCTCTGAACTACGGCTAACCTTATACTGATTAAGATAGCAGCTATCTTACTTATCCGAAGGTGCTTTTACTTTAATACTGATTGTTTTAAGCTTGAATTTCATACCCCTGGTTTCATGTTTTCCCCGGGTTAATTTTGCTATCATCCAGTGCTCAATACGATGATGTGCCGGTATAAGCACTGCTGCCATAGCTACAAAAATAATTATTTCGAAGATGGGAGTGTGATGGGTTATTTCTTTAACATAAGGATGCAGCAATAATGTTAAGTATTCAAAAAACATCAGCAATGAAACAATTCCCAATATCCTTACAACTCTTACACTTATTCTTATACGGCTTAGTATAACAGTTACAAGAAAAAGAAATATGATAAACATTGCAATGAACAATAGTTGTAACTGCTGAGAACGCTCCCTGAGTGCTATTTGTCTATTCTCCTCTATTTCTGCCTGCCTTAATTGTTCGTTGCTTGAAATAATCTGAATCTCCCGGATTTTACCACGACTGTTAATCGTATCATTAAGATTTCTCACATAATTCATATACATAAAAGCGCTATCAATTCTGTTTACATCTTTATAATGGTTGGTCAGCATTTCAGCGGCTTCAAGTTCATGCGCTAAAAACCCAGCTTTTTTTGCTGTATTTACAGAAAGCAATGCATAATAAACTGCTGAATCATTTTTATTTAATTTTTGAAACAAGCACGCAAGTCCAAGCGTTGCTTCACAAAAAATATCATCATCATGCGCTGCTTTCAAATAAGGAATAGCTGTTTGATAATGCAGCAATGCAAATGGATAATTTCCCTGTTTCACATATGTATGCGCTAAGCCCGTCATGGATGTTCCGATATAATCGCCGTCTTTAAGCTTATTCGCAATATCGAGCGATTTATTAAAATAAGCATATGCAGAATCTGTAACATTCAGGCGGTTGTATACATCGCCAATGTTTAAAGCAATATTATATTTAAACGGCTCAATATTATACGCGGTTATTATTGAATCGGCACGGGAATAATATTGCAGCCCTTCCTGGTATTCTTCCTGGAAAACATATACAATACCAATATTCATTAAAACGCTTGCCAGGTTATAAGGGTTATTCCTGTTGTCTTCCAGCTCCAGCTTTTTTATATTAAACTCAAGCGCACGCGGATAGTTACCAATCTTCCTGAAAATTTCCGCGATAATACCAAGTGACCGGGATTCTCCTTCCTTATACCTGATTCTTCTTGCAAGAAAGAGCGCCTGTTGCGCTGTTTTTAATGCCGTATCCGGTTGATACATGCTAACGGCATCGGCTAACTGCCACATGAATAACACCTTATTAGTGTCGGCTTTTTCGGCTGCCAGCAAATTATCCAGGCTATCAGCTTTTTGCTTTTGTGCGTAAATGGTAGTAACAAAAAACAGGAAAACCAATGCAATACAGTATCGTTCCGGGAGATGCAGCTTGGTTAAGGGAATGCGCATTAATGATAATTTCGGCTATACAAGTTAGTTATTAAACATGTTTTTGTAAAAATATTTCCTGAAACCTTTTACCCGCGCAGCTTTCCGCAACAAATTATTTTGAAATTTTCTAATAGATGAGTAGCTTTAGATATCCCTCGTCCATTAAAACGCTTCACAATGCTCACCAGGTACTTCCTGTTATGCTGCATAGTTATTTGCTGCACGTCTGTTTTAGCTCAATCTTCTATTTATGAATTTGACTATCATTTTGACATTGGCAAAAACCGTGAAAAATACAATGCCTTTATGGTGCGGAACGCAGACGGAACAGGTTTTATGAGAGTGAGTTTTATTGATGAAGAAACCAATAAACCTGTTATTGTTGACCTGCAGATGCAGGAGCATTATTTAAACGATGGTACCGAGGGCAAACAAGCCGACGAAAACATACTCGTGTTTGAAGGTTATGATCCGCAGGTGGTGGTTGGACCTTCTGACCTTAAATATGACCCGGATATTTTCTGGTTTCAGAAAAATCCGGCTACAGGTGTGTACGAGCCGGGTTCTGTGATTTCTACCGGTGATGATGGCAAAGATGTGGAAGGTGAATTTACCCAACGGCTGCTGAATGAAAAAGACCTGACAAAGCAACTGGTATCAAAATATTTTACAGAACAGGATGATTTTTATGAAAACTTTTTTGAAGAAGCCAAGACAAGACCTGTTCTGCCTGAACAAAAAAATATCCGTATGTTCCTTTTGCTGGTAGCCAATACAGAAGATATTTCCATTGGCACTACATGCGTTGTAGACAAAGATGCTACCTATAAAACATTCAGCCAGTTGGCTGAATTTATGCAGATTCAATTTGTTCCGAAAGTGATTTTTGGCAAAGACTTTACTAAGGTAAATGTTGATAATGCCATTAATGCTATTAACCCCAACCCCGGCGATATTGTAGTTTTTTATTACTCGGGGCATGGCTTTGCAAATGCAAAAGATGGTTATACTTTTCCTTATCTCGACCTGAGAGATAAAGCCTATCAAAATTACGGCGGAGAGTACACGCTGAATATGGAAGACATTTATAAACGGTTTAAAGCAAAAGGTGCAAGACTCAACCTTATATTAAGTGATTGTTGCAATGCCGATCCATCGCAGAGCAACACTATCAGCACAGATGTTGCTACCACCCGCAGTTCATCTATCGGTTGGAATATGGAAAATTGCAAAGCGCTTTTTCTCAGCAACAATCCAACATCCATATTAATGACTGCCGCATCAAAAGGCGAGCTATCTGCCGGCAATAGTACCGGGGGAATTTTTACATTCAACTTCAGAGAATCGCTTGAAAAATCAGTGGGACATTTTGCCAACAATGTTTCATGGCCGGTTTTATTAAACAACGCGGAACAACAAACTGTTGTTAAAGCACAAAGAACATGGTGCGATAAAGACAAAAAAATTGTTTGCAAACAAAAACCAACATACAAACTGGAGCAGAAATAATGCTACTTACCCTTCTCCTCCAGCTCCATTAGCTTCTCAAACACAACCTCGTATTCTTTGTTTGCGCTTTCGAGTGCAGTAGCAGCTTTTTTATAGCCTGTTTCGGCAGCAAGAAATTTATTTTTATCCGAATATATTTCGGGCAATGCCAACTGATCTTCCAACTCTTTTTTTTGTTTTGTAAGCGAAGCTATTTTTTCTTCCAGCAACTGAAGATTACGTTGTTGCTTTTGTAATTCTTTTTTTAACTCCTTATCAATAGGAGCATTAGGCTTTTGAACCGGTTGGGGTTTTACCTCTTCAGTAGGTTTTTGCTCCTGCTGCTTTTTTTCCTGTTTGGGTTGAGGTGAATTTTGCTTTGCAGCTTCTGCTTTTTTTCTCTCTTTCCATTCCATCCATTCCTCGTAACCGCCGGCAAAATCTTTTATCTCATGGTCATCAATTTCCCAAATACGATTGGCTGCTTTGGAAATAAAATGCCTGTCGTGACTTACCAGTATTACCGTGCCGTTATAACGATTCAAGGCTTCAATCAACAGGTCAATACTTAGCAGGTCAAGGTGGTTGGTAGGTTCATCCAGTATAAGAAAGTTGGCTTTACTCACTATTGTTTTCGCCAATGCCACTCTCGCTTTCTCACCTCCGCTCAATACTTTTATTTTCTTTTCAACATCATCTCCGCTAAATAAAAAACAGCCTAATAAAGTTCTGAGTTCCTGTTCTGTTTTCTGGCTGCCGCTATTTTTCATTTCCTCCAGTATATTATCCTGCACATGCAGCGCCTCCAACTGGTGCTGCGCGTAAAAACTTTCTTCCACATTATGCCCCCATATTCTCTGCCCTTCAAAAGGTTCAGTGCCGGCTACAATGCGCAGCAATGTAGATTTACCTTTACCATTTGCGCCAATCAATGCAATCTTATCACCACGATTAATTTCCGCAGCAGCATCTTCAACAATTGTGTTGTTACCAAATTTTTTTGTTATATGCTTTAATGTGCAAATAATTTTCCCCGGTATTTTATCTAACTGGAAATTGATTTTTATTTCAGGCCTGTCAAGCGCTACATCTTCTATGCGCTCCAGTTTATCTAACCGTTTCATGGCGCTTTGTGCCTGTGCTGCTTTGGTTGCCTTTGCGCGAAAGCGTTCTATAAAGCGTTCCTGCTGGCGTATATACTCCTGCTGATTTTCAAAAGCACGTTGCTGCAGGTCAATACGCATGGCTTTCTCCGTTTCATAAAAATCGAAATTGCCATTATAGAAATGCAGTTGTTGCTGGTATAGTTCCACAATTTTTGTAACCATGCGATTCAAAAAATATTTATCATGGCTTACTATAACAACAGCGCCTTTGTAATGTATCAGGTATTTTTCCAGCCATTCAATAGAAGGAAGGTCAAGATGGTTGGTAGGCTCATCGAGCAATAATAAATCAGGCTGCTGCAATATCATTTTTGCCAGCAATACACGCATGCGCCATCCACCGCTAAACTCTTTATAAGGTCGGTGAAGGTCGGTGTTGACAAAGCCTAATCCCTGTAATACTTCTTCTGTTTTGTGGTGAATATTATAACCGCCAAGAGTTTCTATTTCGTGCAGTTTATCAGAATATTCATGCAGCAATGCTTCGTTCTCGTGTTCTTTCTCTAAGCGTTTGCCTAAATCTTCAATTTCTTTTTCGAGCAATAAAATTTTTTCAAAAGCGCTTAGCGCTACCTGCAATATTGAATCGTTGGTATCAAAGCTTAATAAATCCTGGTGAAGATAACCAATGGTGGTGCCCCGCCCTCTTTCCACGGTTCCGGCGGAGGGAAGATATTCACCCACCAACACTTTTAGTAAAGTAGATTTTCCGGTACCATTGTAACCAATCAACCCAATACGTTCGTAAGGCTGAATATGCCAGGTGGCATCGCGTACAATAGTTCTGGCGCCAAATTCAAATGTTACATCCTGCAAACCTGCCAGCATAATTTCCGATATTGTTGTGTATGTGATATTTTATTGTGAAAATACAGACGACAGACGTGAGGTGCTCACTTCAATCGCCTGTCGTCTCAAAAATATACTTGGTTTCCTATTTATTTGTACTGTCTGCCCTGGGAGATGAATCCTTTCCTGCTGCGGGGCTTTCTGTTTTAATCACACCCGGTGTTTCCGTGTTAGGATTAGTTACAGCCGGATTGTGTTTGCTTTCTATATAACCCATGTAACTCTGTATTTGGAAAGTACGCTCAATCTCGCTATATAAACCACGCTGCTTATTATTCATCGCATCAGGGTTCTGCATATTCTGCATCAATTCCTGTACCGACATATTACCCAAAGCCGCGTAATAATTGATCTGCTGCTCAATATCTTTTTTTACAGCCTGCATAATTTTATCTCCCAAAGTCTTATAGTCTGCAGTATATGCAGCTTCCGCCATTGAAAGACTCACTACGTTCTGCTGGTTATCTCTGCTTACCAATCCGTATGGCATATTGTTGGTATCAATGCCTTTGTCAACCTTATCAAGCAATTTCCTGGCATTTTCTTTTCTGCCATCATTTGCCATACTCTGCGCTGCGCTGGCATAAGCCTGGCGTATGGTTAACAGGTGACGGCGATTCTCTTCATCAAAATATACACCCGGTGTGCCGGCATTACCAAAGGCAAACTTTTCCGTCATATTTTTATATGCCGCTTCATCATTCACATTACCATCATTCATTGATGTTCTTGGCTTAGGCTGCACAGGAACAAGACGGTAGCTCAACCCATCTGCCCTCAAATATTGAGAAAAACCTAATGAACCGAATGGAGCTGTAAAATATATAGGACGTTTCCATTTATTTGCCGCTATTATATTTAATACAGCAAGATCGTTTTTCATTAACACGTTTTTATTGGGTGATAAATCAAAACGTAATTCACTTACCACAATATCATCAGGATTTACCGTACCATTTTTACGAACCAGTGCGGTATCAACAGGCACGCTGAACTTACGAACAGGAAAAGTATTGAACGTATTACCTGCGCCGGAACTAACCATGTATGCAGGATCTTCGCTGCCAATAACCTGCGTAAGCACCTGGTCGAGATATACATATTGGTTTTGGGGGATATTAGGATTTGCATTGAAATAAACCACGTTGCGTTTATCTCCTTCTGTTTTGTCGGCACCCCAAAGCATATCAACCGGGTCGCTATCATTTATTTTGTAACGAAGCTCATTAATATACCAGTCAATGCCGAGAAGGCTGTAGTTTATTACCCTTATATCTTTACGTACACCTTCCACTTCCTGGGCAAACCATAACGGGTAAGTATCATTATCGCCAAACGTAAACAATATGGCGTTGGGTGCACAGCTTTCAAGATAATCTTTTGCCAAATCAGGTGCCAGCGTTTTTTTACTTCTGTCGTGATCATCCCATTCCTGGAAACCCATAATAACAGGAACGGCTAAAGTACAGATCGCTGCTGCTGCATAACCAGCCAGTTGGCTGCTCATTACTTTCTCAAACCATTCCTTCACCATCATTACACCAAGCCCAATCCATATTGCAAAGGCATAGTATGAACCGGCATAAGCATAATCACGTTCACGTGGCTGCGGACCTGCGGCATTCAGGTAAAATACAATGGCAAAACCCGTGAAGAAGAAAAGCAGGAATGCTACAAGAAAATCTTTTTGGTCGCGCTTGTATTGGTACCACATGCCAATCAGGCCCAGTATTAATGGAAGCGCGAATAACTTATTATTAGCCTTATTTTTTTTCAGCGTGTCGGGCATTTTGCTCTGGTCGCCATAAAAAACATTATCTACAAATGAAATACCTGTTATAGTGTTACCATCTCTAACACTACCCAAACCCTGCAGATCATTTTGCTTGCCAACAAAGTTCCAGCCGAAATACCGCAAATACATCCAGCCAATCTGGTAGCCAATTGCCCAACGTATATTGTCGATATATGTTGGTTTGGCATCTTTATCAAGCCCGAGCCAGCTACGATAATAATCAGCATGCCCCTGATCATTGCTCGCATCCCAGATACGCGGAAGGAACATCATATCTTCCGGCTCATATTCATACGCTATATCTTCACCAATATTAATATACTTTTTATCGCCTTTCTGCCAACGTACACCCTTACTATGCATGCCCTTTACTTCTGCTGTAAATGTTTGACCGTATATCAGTGGAAAATCACCGTATTGCTCACGACCCAGGTAACCGGTTAAGCTCATTGGGTTATCTACATTATACATATCTACAGAGGGATTTGCTGCAGAACGTATCATAGTAGTAAGGTAAGTAGAGTACCCTATCAGCATAAAAGCAAAACACCACAAGCCCAGTTTTAAGAAGTTAAGTATTTTGTTACGGTTATGATAAGAGGCATAAATAGCCGCAGCAGTACCCGCTACAAACAGTAAAAATGTAAGTACAGAACTGATAAACGGAAAAGCGAATAAGAAGATAAACGCGGCAAGCCATACAGCGAACCCGGTGTAATTATTGATGAGTTTATCTGCCTTGCGTATACCAATTACAATAACAGCAGTAAGCAAAATAAAATAGGTGGTAAAGCCTGAGAAGAAAGGAAGATTCAGCCCGTTTACAAACCAACGGTCAAATATACCGGCGCCGGTAATAGTATACTGTATCACAAACTTTTGCGTAAACCCTGTAATAACACAGCCTATAATAAACGCCCAGAATATACCCCATTTGGTAGTATGGTATCTTTTGAAATAATACACCATTACAATGGCGGGTATAGTAAGCAGGTTCAGGAGGTGTATACCTATAGATAATCCTATAACATAAAATATCAAAACAATCCACCTGTCTGCACCGGGTTCATCGGCGGCATGCTCCCATTTTAGTATCATCCAAAATACCAATGCAGTAAGGAAGGAAGAAGATGCATATACTTCACCTTCTACCGCACTATACCATAATGAATCGCTGAAAGTGCTGGCCAATGCGCCAACAACACCTGCAACCATAATAGTAAATATCTGCTGACCTGTTAAAGCATTAGTGGCTTTCTGATATATTTTCCGGGCAAAGTGTGTAATAGTCCAGAATAAAAAAAGGCTGGTAAATCCGCCTGCCAATGCACTCATTACGTTAACTGCTTTTGCGGCAGTCATAGGGTTATCGCCAAACAGTACTATAAAAATGCGGCCCATTATTACAAACAATGGTGCACCCGGCGGGTGAGGTATTTGCAGCTTAAAGCAACTACTCACAAACTCACCGCAATCCCAAAGGCTACCTCCTGCTTCAGCGGTTAGTATATATACGGCACAAGCTATAACACAAACAATCCATCCAGTGATGTTGTTGATCCTGTTGAAATTCATATTAGTACTGTCTTTTATAAGATTGGCAAACCTACACGAAATTTGATAAGCTACAAAACTAAGAGAACGTTAATTTAAGCTGCCCGGGAATTACCAAACGAACAGGAAATATTTACAATTGATCTGTTTCCGCTGTACGCTATTTTGATACTATTATTTATAAATCCTTCTTGCGTTCCACTATATCATTTCCTCAAACCTTCCTATCTTTAAAAATACGCTTAAATAAATACTTTGCCATATGAGCCAATATAATATCAATCGCCGCCAGTTCATCCGCGGAACTTCCGCAGCACTTGCACTTGCTTCACTTAAAGCAAATGGTATGGATTTTTTCAGTACAGCCCCTGCAAGGCGTGTAGCGCTGATTGGTACGGGCTGGTATGGCAAAAGCGATTTGTTCCGGTTGATACAGGTTGCGCCGGTAGATGTAGTTGGTCTTTGCGATCCCGACAGGCATCAGCTGGAAAGAGCTACTGAAATGGTCAGCCAGCGGCAGACAAGCCATAAAAAGCCCGCTATGTATGGTGATTTTCGCAAATTGTTATCTGAGCAAAAACCGGATATTGTTTTGGTGGGTTCGCCCGACCACTGGCACGCATTGCATACCATTACTGCATTACAGGCAGGCGCACACGTATATGTGCAAAAGCCTATAAGTGTTGATGTGATGGAAGGCGAGGCGATGGTTGCAGCGGCAAGAAAATATAATAAAGTAGTGCAGGTAGGCACACAAAGAAAAAGCACACCGCATTTAATTGAAGCAAAGAAAAACATCGTTGATGCGGGACTGTTAGGTAAAGTATCACATGTAGAAATGTGCTGCTATTACCATATGCGCAATAATGGTAACCCGCCTGTGCAGGCAGTGCCTGATTTTTTTGATTATGAAATGTGGACAGGCCCCGCACCGTTGCGAGCATATGATGGATTGCCGCATCTTCGCTGGTGGCGCACATTTATGGAATATGGTAATGGTATTATGGGTGATATGTGCATACATATGTTTGATACCGTGCGATGGATGCTGCAACTTGGTTGGCCAAAACGTGTTAGTTCCTCCGGCGGTATATATGTAGATAAAATTGGTAAGAGTAATATATCCGATACACAGTCTGCCGTATTTGAATACGACGAGTTGGAATGTATCTGGCAGCATCGCAGCTGGGGCACGCCTGCTGACCCGGAATATCCCTGGGCTTTTAAATTATATGGCGAGAAGGGCACGCTGTGCGGCAGCACCATGAAATATGATTTTATTCCTAATGGCAAGGGAGAAAAAATACACATGGATGTAGTGTATGAAAAAGAAAAATATCCTGAAGATTTGAAT
Source organism: Chitinophagaceae bacterium (assembly GCA_020847395.1). GTDB lineage: Bacteria > Bacteroidota > Bacteroidia > Chitinophagales > Chitinophagaceae > Agriterribacter. The sequence goes on along the minus strand of JADLCD010000169.1, from coordinate 11,448 downwards.
GAGCCTGATATAGAATTGAATGCCGCGCCGGCAACGCGTTTGCATATGCTTGATTTTTTAAAAGCCATAGATAATAAAACAAGACCAGTTGCAGATATAGAACAGGGACATATATCAACAGCCAGTTGCATTATTGCCAACCTTTCCATGAAATTAGGAAGAGCGCTGAGCTATGACCCGGTTAAAAAAGAAATTACCGGCGATCCTGAAGCTACTACATTGTTGAAGAGGGAATACAGGGGGCCGTGGGTGCACCCGATGGTGTGAGGTTTTAAATAGAAAATATTTTTTACAACAGAGGCATCAAAAATAAATTTAAATGGAGATCTATTATTTAATAATAATATTCTTTGTTACCTATTTGTCATGCATAGTATTTAATTTTTTTTATTTCTTATTTCGGTCAAAGCTCTTAACTAATAAAACCTTTTTTACCTTTTTCGAGATTTTTGCCATTTTCATCTTTAGTATCAAATGGATTTCTGATACAGTATATATATTGATGAAACCATTGGAATGGATATTTTTACTGGTATTATATACATTCGACAAATCTCCTGAAAACAGGATAGCAAAGCAATATTTAAGCGTTGAGGATAGAAACAATATTGAGCAGGCTTTACTTATCGCTTCCAAAGGTTAAAAACCTGGCCAAATAATCGTATTTTCAATGTATGGAAGTAAGAGAGCCGGCTATAGCTTACGGCAAAAAAAAATTTACCATTGAAGAATATCTTGCAATGGAAGAAGCTGCTACTGAAAAGCATGAATATTACAGGGGTGAGGTATTTGCTATGTCTGGTCCCAAGATACCCCATAATACAATCTCCATAAATATGCTGGTTGAATTAGGGAATAAGTTAAAAGGTAAGAAATGCCGTCCGTTTAACAGCGACCAGCGTATACACATAAAAGCCAAGACACTTTTTACCTACCCGGATATTTCCATTATTTGTGGCGACCCGGAAACCCTGGATAATGACAACTGGAATATTTTAAACCCGGCGGTAATTATTGAAATACTTTCTCCAGCAACAAAAAATTACGACCGCGGTGAAAAATTTAAGCTATACCGCGATATACCCACACTGAAAGAATATATACTGGTTGATTCCGAAAGTATACATATTGAAATATTTCGGTTAAATGAGGCCGGGCACTGGGAGTTGGAGGAATATAAGTCAGCAGAAGAAATGATTTATATAAAAACCATTGACGAAAAAATCTCAGTGGCTGATATATACAGTAGCGTTCAATGGAGAGATTAGCCAAAGCCAATCAATGCAGATAGCTATACATCTTCCCTTTCCTTACTTTTGCCTTAATGAACATCAATAATACTTCTTTAGAAAAGATATTATCGCGGCTGAAAATTAAGGCATTGAATGATATGCAGGTTGCCGCTTTTGAAGCCATAACCGGAAACGCTAATACTATTTTACTTTCTCCTACCGGCTCTGGAAAAACAATCGCTTTTTTATTGCCTGTATTGCATGATCTTGATCCATCTGTTAAAAAAACACAGGCGCTTATTGTAACGCCCTCAAGAGAGCTGGCGCAGCAAATTGAACTGGTATTTAAAAAGCTGACTACCGATTTTAAAGTTACCTGTTGCTATGGCGGTCATAAAAGAGAAACAGAAGAAAACAATTTAATTGAACCACCTGCTTTATTAATCGGTACACCTGGCAGGTTGGGTGATCATATAAGGAGAGGAAACATTACTGTAGATACTATTGAAACCATTGTGCTGGATGAATTTGATAAATCGCTTGAACTTGGTTTCCAGGAAGAAATGGATTTTATTATTCAATCTCTACCCAATATAAAAAAACGCATACTTACCTCCGCTACCGATCTTGAAGATATTCCGCAATTCATCGGGTTGTCACATCCTGTTAAACTTAATTTCCTTACTAATGATGCTCCGCCTGCGGAAAAGCTTGCCTTTAAAATAGTGTTAAGCCCGATTAATGATAAAGTGGATACGCTTTTTAAACTGATTTGTTTTTTAGGTGATCGGTCAACTATTGTGTTTTGCAATCACCGCGAAGCCGTTGAGCGTACCAGCAATCTTATAAAAGAAAAAGGCATTACCAATGTTTTTTATCATGGCGCTATGGAGCAGAAAGAAAGAGATGCCGCGCTCAGCAAATTCCGTAATGGGAGCGTGAATATACTGGTAACAACCGATCTTGCAGCAAGAGGGTTAGACATTCCCAACATCAGGTATATTATTCATTATCATATTCCGCATACAGAAGATAGTTTTATACACCGCAATGGCAGAACGGCCCGTATGGATGCCAGTGGTACAGCCATTATTATTTTAGCACCCGATGAAAAATTGCCCGAATATATCTCCACCGAAGCAGAAGAAATAATATTACCTGAAAAAGATGAGTTGCCTGAAAAACCAAAATGGATCACCATTTTTATAGGCGCGGGCAAAAAGGATAAAGTGAATAAGGTTGATATAGTTGGATTTCTGACGCAAAAAGGGGAGTTGAAAAAAGAAGATATCGGGTTGATTGATGTGAAAGATTTTTTCTCCTTTGTAGCTGTTCGCAAAACAAAAGCGAGCCATGCGTTACATTTAATAAAAGATGAAAAAATCAAGAATAAAAAGGTGAAGATTGATGTAGCCAGGTAAAAATATTCACCACATAGTATCATAGCAACAAAGGAGAACATAACATAAGTAAGAAATACTATGTGGTGAATAAAAATTATGACTTCTGCGTATAATGCGCTGTTATCTCTGTTATATTAGACTTGTTATTTATTTCTTCTGTTTTATTTGCTTTAGTATCTCTTGTGTTTTTTTGTACTGCTATCGCTGCAAAAAGACTAAGTACAAACGACATGGCGTAAAACCCTTTTTCACTTCTTGTTAAATCCGCATTCCATAATCCAACAGTAAGCAGTATGATGCTGAGGATTGTAGTGAACCAGGCTATACCATAATAAAGATTGGTAACGGGTATGCCTTCCATCTGATCGCGAACAGCTTTTTGCACAGATATGGCAGAGAATAAGCCAAACATTAATACAGTGAAATAATAACCTTTTTCATTGAGTTGCATATCGGCATTCCAGAGACCGATATTGTATGCAGTTATGCCGGTTAAAAGGGCGAACCATGATGCACCGACAAACGCGGCTGATGGTTGGAGAGATGGTTTTTGTTCCATATAAAATATTTATGAAACAAATCTATTTGCCCGTTATCGTATTGCTTTTGACAATAGTCAAATTGCAAAACAGGATTTGTTAAAGCCGGCTCCTTATCCTGCTTAAAGTTTCCTGGCTTATGCCGAGATAAGAAGAGATATAGCCCAATGAAACTCGTTCAATAATATGTGGGGTATTTTTAAGCAATGCTTCATATCGTTCTGTGGCTGTCTTAAACTGAGCGTTCACATACCGCTCTTCCAGGCGGATATAGTATTTTTCATATACTATTCTTACTAACCTTTCTATTTCATGGTGCCGGTTGAATAACCCGGTAAGCTTTTCTTTTGAAATACTATATAAAATGCTACCTTCTAATAATTGAAGATTTTCCACCGCAGGTTCACCGGTTATAAAGCTGTGAAAAGAAGTAATAAAATCATTTTCAAAACCAAACCAGTGTGTAATTTCTTTTCCTTCAAGATTATAAAATCCACGCAATGCTCCTTTCTGCAAAAAATACATATGCCTGCAAACATTACCATGGGTAACAAGAAAAGCCCCTTTGGGTAATATCAATTCTTCGAAACTTGCTTCCAATGCCGCCAGGGCTTCCTGGCTCAGTTTATAAAAGCCATTTAAATGCTGAAACAGTTGTTGCATACTGCAAAATAATAAAAGATCACTCCTCTATAGTATACACCTATTTGAAGCAATCCTTTAAACATGTTGTTGAGATGAGTTATTTAATCAACCCTAAAGGAGATTTTGCAAACACATCCGTATGTGGAAACCTTGCCGTCTTTTACATGAGCTTTAATATCTTTTACATATACGGAATCAATATTCCTTATTGTTTTGGAAGCTTCAGCAACGGCTTGCCGTATAGCATCATCAATCCCTTTTTCTGAAGAAGCAATTACTTCAATAACTTTTACAATAGGCATAACAATACTTTTTAGTTAATAAATAAATTGTGCAATGAAAGGTAGATTTTTTTTAAGACTTTACCTATTGGTTATCCGATATCAGGATTCCATTTTTTTACCAGTTCTTAAAAGGCAATACTGCAAGGTTGGCATTATAATATCTTGGATCATGCGTAATTTCCTCAGTTATCCAATCCGGTATTTCAAACTGCTCATCCTCAGATTCCAGTTCAATTTCGGCAACTATTAACCCTTCGTTATCTCCATGAAATACATCTATTTCCCAAAGCTTGTCTTTATAATAAATATTGTATCTCGCTTTTGAAATCTCATTAACTGAAAAATTATCCAACAACTGCTTCGCATCGGTCAATGGTATATTGTATTCAAATTCACTTCTTGTTATACCGGCTGTTTTTCCTTTGATAGTTATAAAAGCATGCTCATCACCCAGGCGAACGCGAATTGTTTTATATACATCATTTAAAAGATACCCCTGCCGGTAAAGTTTACCCTTTGGCTTGGCAAGCGCATTCCATTTATGATGGTTGAGTAAAAATTTACGTTCTATTTCGAGTGACATAATTATACAATTTTGTACATTGAAATTATACGATTGAATCTGTAAACAAAATATTAAGTAATGAACTAAATAAATAAAATTTAGAAACAACCCGGTCCATACTGGTTAATCGACCCCTTTCATCCAACCTAAATAATAGTTTTATTCAGCTTTTACACTAAATAAGGTATATTTAACGTACACTTTTCTAAACCTCTTAAATATGAAATACTGCATTACAGCACTGTTCGGTCTGCTTCTGCAACTTTCGTTCTTTTATGCCAATGCACAGGATAGTTGGCCAAAAGAACTCACATCATCGGACGGTAAAGTGATCTCGGTATTTGAGCCACAACCTGAAAAATATGTTGACAATAATATTACCGCAAGAGCAGCAGTATCTATCCGAAAAACAGCAAGTGCCGATCCTGTATTTGGGGTTATGTGGTTTAATGCTATATTATCGCCCGCTGGCAATAATACTGCTACGGTAAGCACTATTACCGTTACCAAATCAAAATTTGCAGATGGCGATGATGCCAGCACAGCAACATTAAAAAGTGTGGTTGAAAGTGGCGTGCCTTCAATGAATATAAGATTAGACCTGAAACGCCTGAATGATATGCTGCAACAGGAAGCAGATACGGAATCTGGTATACAAACTGATCCGCCTGTTGTTTATTACAGGAACAAACCTACCACACTGATTGTTATTGACGGAGAGCCGGTTGAACAATTGGATGATGATCTTAAAGTAGTAAGAGTTGTTAATTCTCCTTATCTCATCATTAAAAATCCTGATGATAACAGGTATTACCTATATGGCGGAAATTTTTGGTATACTTCAACGCAGGTAAAAAGCGGTTGGGTAAATGTGACAACGCTGCCTTCGAGGATTAAAACTATTGATGCAGCTTTAAAAGAGCAGGAGGAAAAAGAAGAAAATGAAGATAAAGAAACTGAAGTAAAATTCACTACGCCAACAGATATTTTGATAAGTACCGAACCTGCTGAACTTGTGCAAACAGAAGGCGAGCCAACATATAAAGCAGTGGAAGGTTCTACACTTTTGTATGTGGATAATTCGCTTGACGAAATTTTTAAAGATGTTGAATCACAGAAAGATTATATACTGCTTTCCGGCAGGTGGTATGCCAGCAGTAATATACAGGGACCATGGAAGTATGTACCTTCAGACAGGCTGCCGGCTGCTTTTGCTTCTATTCCTAAAGGGTCAGAAAAAGATGGTGTATTATCAAGCGTTGCTGGAACGGCAGCGGCTGAGGAATCTATTATGGATGCACATATTCCGCAAACGGCAAAGGTTGAACGCAGCTCGGCAAAATGTACTGTAACCTATGACGGGGCGCCAAAATTTGTACCTATTGAAAATACCAACCTTATGCTGGCCGAAAACAGCAATATTACTGTAATGCTGGCGCCCAACAACCAGTATTATGCATTGGAAAATGGTATCTGGTTTAAAAGTAATAATGCTAATGGCCCATGGGAGGTTGCGAATGAACGTCCTTCGGATGTTGAAAAAATACCTGCAAGCAGCAGCGCGTATAACACAAAATATGTTCACGTATATTATACAACACCACAATATGTTTTTGTAGGATATACGCCCGGGTACCTCGGCAGTTTTCGATATCACCACACAATGGTTTGGGGAACAGGCTGGCGATACCGCCCCTGGCACGGGCATTGGTATTATCCACGCCCTTTTACATGGGGCTTTGGTATGATGTATAGCCCGTGGAGTGGATGGAATATGGACTGGGGTTTGAGTTTTAATTTCGGCTGGTTCCATTACCGCCGTTATTATGGTCATGGCTGGGGTTGGTTTGGCCCTCCTATGTTCCGCCCACCATTTCGTTCATGGGGTTGGAATGGCGGCTTTTACGGAAACCGCCCAAATAGACCTATACGCCATCCAAATGTAATTACCAATCGTCCGCCCAACTGGAATAACAGGCCGGCACCGCGTATTGTTACAAGGAATAATGTATATAATAACAGGCCATCTGTTATAACAAGAGACCGGGTAATACGCCCGGCTGCAAGACCGGCAAACACGGCTACGCGACCAGTAACAACACCAGGCAATAACCAGGGAACACGCCCGGGTAATAATAATCAAAATACCCGACCTGGTACCACAAAGCCTGCAAGACCTACGAGTCCGAGACCGGGAACAAATAATCCATCAACAAGACCAGGTACTCCCTCAACGAGACCGGGTACACCATCAACAACACCAGGTACCAGACGACAGGCGCAAACAAAACCTGCGCAAACACGTCCGGCACAATCACGCCCCGCACAACCGGTTAAAAAACCGGCGGCAACAAGACCAGCAGAAAGAAGGAGAAGTAATTAGCAGGATGAATCAGGATTGTAGTTAGTATGTATTGAAAAGAATAAGTACTTCAATTTTCGTATTGTTTTTATCGGAAAGCGGCACCCGCAATCGTATTCCGATCCGCCGGAGTGTTGCTTTGAACTAAATGTATGTTTAATCCAATGCAACCCGTGGGCGGGATCGAAAGAACGACTACCTTAATCATTTCGGTTACAGCCGTTACTTTAAAAGCAATATCCCCAACATATACCCTACACTTAAACCTAAACACGCTATCTTGCTTCCGGCTCAATAAACTGCATTTCGTAAAGCTTTGCATAAAAACCGGCTTTAGTGAGGAGCTCGCTGTGTGTTCCCACTTCTTTTATCTCGCCTTTATCGAGTACTAATATTTTATCCGCTTTGCGGATGGTTGACAGGCGGTGGGCTATAATGATCGCCGTTCTTCCTTCAATTAATGTATCAATAGCATGCTGAATGAGCTGTTCGCTTTCTGTGTCAACAGAAGAAGTGGCTTCATCAAGAATAAGTATGGAAGGATTGTATAACAACGCACGTATAAATGATAGTAATTGCCTTTGCCCTAGCGATAATGTACTGCCTCTCTCCATTACATTATAATCATAGTTGCCGGGCAGTTGCATAATGAAGTCGTGCATGCCAATCAGTTTGGCAGCATGTATTACCTGGTCTCTTGTAATCGCTTCATTTCTGAGTGTTACGTTTTCATAAATTGAACCAGAGAAAAGAAATACATCCTGCAACACAATACCAATTTTACTCCTGAGTATATTCAGTTTGTATTCCTCAATATTTACATCATCAACTTCAATACTTCCTTTCTGAATATGGTATAAACGATTAATTAAACTAATGATAGATGTTTTACCGCTACCGGTATGCCCAACCAGCGCCATCGTTTCTCCAGGCATAATGGTGAATGAGATATCTTTCAATACATAGTTCTCATCGTTATAAGCAAACCATACATGGTGAAATGCTACTTTACCCTGCATAGTTTCAGGAGCATACGAGCCTTGCTTTTCTATAAAATCAGGATTATCCAATACTTTAAAAATGCGCTCGCTGGCTATCATACCCATTTGCAGCACATTAAATTTATCTGCAATTACCCGCAACGGGCGAAACAATAAATTCAGGTAAAGCATAAACGCTATCATCACACCAAGTGTGGCTTGGCCTTCTACCGCGCCCTTAGCGCTCCACCATATCATCAGCCCCATTGCCACGGCAAGTATAATTTCCACAAAAGGAAAGAAAACAGAGTATGCAAAAATGGCTTTGATATTTGCATTGCGATGTTCACGGTTTATTTTTTTAAACTTTGCAAACTCCCTGTCTTCTGCAGCAAATGCCTGCACAATGCTCATACCTGTTATATGTTCCTGCACAAAGGCGTTGAGTTGTGCAACAGCATTTCTTACCCGCTGAAAAGAAGCATTTACACTTTCTTTAAACCACCAGGTTACAATCAGCAATACGGGCAATACTGCCATGCATATCAGGGTAAGTTTCCAGTCGGTAAAAAACATTACACCCAGAATTGCGAAAATAGAAAGCAGGTCTGCAATGATAGGAATTAATCCTTCTGAAAAAATATCGTTGATGGATTCAATATCATTGATGGTTCGGGTGGTGAGTGTGCCAATGGGTGTTTTATCAAATTGCCCGAGGTTGAGATGCAAGATTTTTTTATATACTGCGGTGCGCATGTCTTTAACAACCGTTTGCCCAAGCCAAGCAGTTAAAAATGAAAAATAAAAGCGCATTGCTGTTTCCAGCAATAGTAAAGCAATTTGTATAATGGTGATGATAATGACCCAGTTGACTAATCCGCCTTTTATATATTTATCTACCGTTAACTGTATAAGCCAGGGGCGAACCGGTGAAATTGCAGCCAGCGCTATTGCCAGAAAAATAGAAATATAGAACTTTCTTTTATAGGGAGACGCGTAACGAAAAACCCTGCGTAGCAAACTAAAATCAAATAATTTTTTTACGGGTTTCTGTGCTGGCATAACGAGGCGGCAAAGATAAGGAATTCGAAGGAGAGCCTTCCCGGCTCTCCCCGTGGGTTTTTATACTTAACGCAGGAATATTTAAATGCAGATAGTATGTTTTATAGTAAAGGATAATAACAAAATATAACCCGCACGTTTTTAAAAAACTTTACTATAGATAGCAACCTGATGCTGTTGATTTGTATAGCCGCCTGTTTTTGCTTTGCGTACTTATTGCATCAGGCAATTGAAAAACCATTTTTGAAATTACGGTATAGAATAGTTAAATAATACAGCATAAAACTTATGAGGTTTGCCCGGCTTAATAACAGCGCTGCAAACCTCATAGGTTTTCGCTTGCAGTGTTTGCTGAAAGCTGACCGCTACCCCCTCACAAATTCCCCTTCTTCATTTCACTCACTGCATAATTTGCTGCTCTTGCGGTTAAGGTCATATACAAAATAGACGGGCTTTGATTACCGGTACTGGTCATACATGCGCCGTCTGTAACAAATACATTATTGCAGGCATGCAATTGATTCCACTTGTTTAGCAAAGATGTTTTAGGGTTATTGCCCATTCTGCAACCACCCATTTCGTGAATATCCAATCCCGGCGCCTGTTTCGAATCATATTGTTGAATATTTTTTACTCCGGCTTTTTCCAACATTGTTGTGCTTTCTTTTAAAAAATCTTTTATCATCTTCTCGTCATTATCATCATACCCAACAGCAGTAACCAATAACGGAATGCCCCATTGATCTTTTTGATCAGTACTCAACCTTACATGATTTGTTTCTTTTGGAATAGTTTCTCCCTGCATATACATATATACATGCCAGCCTCCGGGTTCGGTTAATGCTTTTTTAAAATCAGCGCCGATGGTTTCAGTAGTACTATCTTCGTCTATACGTTTGCGGTGTGCTCCCATAAACGTAGTGAAGCCGCCTACATAATCCGTATCTATCCGGTGAAGATTGCGGTAATTGGCCAATATGGGTTCTGTGGGATTTCGTCCATAATAATATTTATCTTCAAAGCCATCAAGATCGCCTCCCACCGACGCGCGGTAATTGTGAAAGCAGATATATTTACCCAGTAAACCATTATCATTACCCAATCCATTCGGGAACCTGTTTGACGTGGAATTCAGCAAAATGAGGTTACTGTTTAATGCTGATGCATTCACAAAAATAATTCTCGAAAAATATTCCGTAACCTGGTGCGTATGTGCATCTATTACACGAACGCCGGAGGCTTTTTTTTGATGTTCATCATATATAATAGAATGCACTACCGAATTGGGTTGAATAGTAAGATGACCTGTTTTTTCCGCCCAGGGCAAGGTGCATGAAACAGAACTGAAATACCCGCCATATGGGCAACCTCTCATACATAAATTTCTTGCCTGGCATTTGCCTCTGCCCTGCTGCAGATGCACTTCTTTGGGTTGTGTTAGCTGCGCCCAGCGGGCATGCACTAAAAAACGATCTTTATAATGCTGCTGAATAGTTTGCTGCATATGTTGCTCCACACAATTAAATTCAAAAGGCGGAAGAAACTCGCCATCCGGCATCGCTTCTATACCATCTTTATTGCCGCAAACACCAATAAATTTTTCTACGTGGCTGTACCAGTCTTTCACATCATTATATCGTATTGGCCAATCCAGCCCGTAATTATATCGTGCCGGTGCAGAAAATTCAAAGTCGCTCCAACGCTGGCAGGCTCTTCCCCATGTTAACGATTTACCGCCTACCTGGTAGCCGCGTATCCAGTCGAAAGGTTTTTCCTGAATATAGGGATGATCTTTATCTTTTATAAAAAAATGTTTGGTATCATCGCCGAAGCCTGCTGCTTTACTGATGAGTGGGTTTTCTTTCAGGTATGCTTCGGTTACACGTCCCCGGTAGCTGAAGTCCCAGGGATTTTTTGTAGCTGTGGGATAATCTTTAATATGCTTTACATCTCTGCCCCGCTCCAGCGCCAATGTTTTTAAACCATGTTCACATAACTCTTTGGCTGCCCAGCCTCCGCTTATTCCTGAGCCAATTACGATAGCGTCAAAAGTATTTTTTTCAGTTCCATGTGCATTTATATTAATGCGTGAAGAGTCACCTGGCATAACAATCTTGTTTTGAAGTGGAAATTATCCGCAAGTATACTAAGATAAAACGCGTAAATGCATGTATTAACAATAAAAACAGTTATTATAATAAAGCATAAGCATAACATTTTAATACTAAGGCTAATTATATAAATTAAAGGTGCCGGGCAGGTATCCCTTCAGGTATTTCCTTTTTTGCTGACATTAAAACCAACACACTTCCGCCGCAACAAACATTTAATTCAATACAACCTGCCGGCAGGAGAAGCAATCTCAACCTTGAATTA
>JADLCD010000168.1 GCA_020847395.1 Chitinophagaceae bacterium | reverse complement strand
TAATTCAAGGTTGAGATTGCTTCTCCTGCCGGCAGGTTGTATTGAATTAAATGTTTGTTGCGGCGGAAGTGTGTTGGTTTTAATGTCAGCAAAAAAGGAAATACCTGAAGGGATACCTGCCCGGCACTTCAAATTATTAATTCGCCACCTATTGCATGATTTTCTGTACCGTTAAAATTTTGATTAACTTAACCCGCTGCATTAATTCAACCGCTTGCTCAATATTATTTTTAAGTACATAAAAAATTATAATGAAATCTTTTGTTTTAGCAATGACTTTGATTTTAGCGCAAGTTCCTTTTGCTGCATTTGCAAATCATTATAAAAAAACAGCAACAACAGATACTACCGGAAAAATGAGCAGTGTGTTTGCGGTTGTGGAAAGCATGTATCGACGGTTTGCGGAAGAGAGAAAAGTTCCAGGGCTTGCGTTTGGTATTGTAATAGATGGAAAACTGGTATATGCCAATGCTTTTGGATACATAGACACTGAAAAGAAAATACACGCTACTACAAAATCAATATACAGGATTGCATCTATGTCTAAAAGTTTTATAGCGATGGCAATTTTGAAACTGAGAGATGCAGGAAAGCTGAACCTTGATGATGCTGTTGAAAAATATATACCGGAAATAGCCAACACAAAAAAGCTCACAGCAGATTCTCCTCCTGTAACCATACGAAACTTATTAACGCATACAGCAGGATTTCCGGAAGATAATCCCTGGGGCGACAGGCAGCTTGAACGAACAGATGAAGCGTTTGTAGCATTTTTGAAAAAAGGTATTTCACTATCTTCTGTGCCGGGCTTAAATTATGAATACAGCAATCTTGGTTTTACAATGCTTGGCTTAATTGTATAAAGGGTATCGGCAGGGCATTATGAAACATATGTGCGGAATAATATCTGGAAACCATTGGGCATGAAAGATACGTATTGGGAATATGCCGATGTGCCTGCTGAACAATTGGCAAATGGTTACAGGGTTGAAAATGGAAAATGGGTGAAGCAGCCTATGCTGCACAGCGGCGCTTATGGCGCAATGGGTGGAATGCTTACATCTATAGAAGATTTTGCTAAATATATGGCGCTGCATATTGCTGCATGGCCGCCTGGCAATGAAGATAGCAGCATTATACGCAAAAGCACATTACGCCAAATGCATCTTCCCGGCGTGGTTGCTAATATTAACATGCAGGCAAAAGATGTGAGGGGAAATATTTGCCCTTCTATTCAATCATACAACGATGGGTTGAGATATACAAAGGATTGCAATAACCGTGAAATTATAGGGCATAGCGGAGGCTTGCCGGGCTTCGGCTCCAATTGGAATTTTCTTCCGCAATATGGGATTGGCGTTGTTGCCTTTTGTAACCTTACATATGCGGGCCCATCGCAATTAAACAATTATATTGTTGACACTATCATCGCCATGCTCGGGCTTAACCCATATCCTGTTAAAACTTCAACTATACTCGAACAGCGCCAGGCTGAATTGGTAAAGCTATTGCCCGACTGGAATAATACAGAAAGCAGCGCCATATTTGCTGAGAATTTCTTCTCCGATTATTTTATTGATTCATTAAGAAAGGAAGCCAGCGGCTTATTTTTAAAAGCAGGTAAAATAATACGTATAGGCAAAATGATTCCCGAAAATGAATTGAGAGGAAGCTTTATTATTGAAGGAGAGAAAATTAACATCAAAGTAAGTTTCACATTATCGCCTGAGCGTTCTCCTTTAATACAGGAATATCATATTACTGAAATAAAGAAAGATAAATAGTATTTGATTGCTGCCACAAAAAAATCTGCGCATCCGGCTATTGTTTATTTTGCCGCTGATGCGCAGATGATTGTATTATGCTTCCTGCTATTCCAATCCAAACACGCCCTTGTTCAGCAACTGTAAAGTTTGTGTTTTATATGTTGCCGGCACAAGCACTGAAATATTATGATGACTGCCACCATAGCTTACCATACGCACCGGTACTTCGGCAAGAGAATTAAATAGTTTTTTAAGCACTTCAGGTGTTTGCACTATTTCATTGCCTACTATAGATACGATTGCCTGGTCTTTATCTACTTCAACTGTTCCGAAAGGATCAAGTTCTTTTAATATAGCAGTTAAATGTGCATCGCTGTCAATGGTTACTGATACGGCCACTTCTGAAGTGGTAACCATATCAATAGGTGTTTTATATTTTTCAAATACTTCAAATATTTTTCTGAGAAAACCATACGCCAGTAACATACGGCTGCTTTTAATTTTTATAGCAATGATGCCGTCTTTTGCAGCTACTGCCTTCACACCAACTGATCCTGCATCCTGCATAATGGTTGTGCCTGCAGCTTCTGGTTGCATAGTATTCAGCAATTTAACAGGTACCTTTTCCTGTTGTGCCGGCCAAATGCAGGTGGGGTGTAAAATTTTGGCACCAAAATAAGCAAGCTCCGCAGCCTCATCAAAACTGAGTTTTTCTACGGGCAATGTTTTCTTCACAATACGCGGATCATTATTATGCATACCATCTATATCCGTCCATATTTCACAAACCGAAGCATTAACTGCAGCAGCTATTAAAGAAGCGGTATAATCACTGCCGCCACGTTTCAGGTTGTCTACTTCGCCTCTTGCATTGCGGCATATATAACCCTGTGTAACAAAAAGCTTTTGATCCTTATATTGCTGAAGCAGCCGGTTCAGTTTAACGCGTATGGCATCCAGGTAAGGCTCGTCATTAGCATCAATCTGCATAAAATCAAGTGCAGGCAGCAATACGTGGGCAATACCGTTTTCTTCAAGATAAGCGCTGAATAGTTTTGTACTCATTAATTCACCCTGTGCCAGTATATCTTTATTAAGCGCCTCGTTAAAAGATATCTTTAAAATAATATTCAGAAAATCGAAATGCTCTGCAATCACAGCTTCGCCTTTTATTTTGGTTGCTTCTTTTTTAAGAAGATCGTTTACAAAGCTGTGATAATGCGCTTCAAGCGTATCGATGATCTTTTTTGCTTCGGTTTTATCTCCCTTGGCCATAGCATCACCTATAGCAACCAGTGAATTGGTTGTACCGCTTAAAGCACTTAATACTACTATTTTGGACTCGCTGTCTTTTGTAATTAATGTAGCTACCTGCTGCATTCTTTCCGGCTTACCTACTGAGGTGCCTCCAAACTTCATGATTTTCATGATGGCTCTTGTTTTATTTTTTTGCGGTGCAAAGATAATGGTATGGTGAAACAGTAGAACAATGACAAACTAACTAATTTGACAGCACTTGTACCAAATAAAATGGCGTGAATACCAAAGAGATATTCACGCCAGAATATAATGGGTTTTTTGTTAGAAGGGAAGATCGTCTGCCATATTTGATGTTTCTATAGGAGGAGCCTGCTTTGTAGCATCCTCGTTATTAGATTGCACATCACCACCTTCGCTCCTATTGCCTCCACCTAACAATTGTACACTAAAAACACGCAGTGTTAAAGACGCACCACCCGTACCATCATTTTTGGTATAGGTTTTTACTTCAGGTGTGCCTTCGGCGTATACCTGTGTACCTTTTTTAAGATACGGGGCAATACCTGTTCTATCTGTCCAGTATGCGCATTCAACCCACGTTGTTTTGTCTTTTTGCTGACCGGAAGCATCGCGGAATTTTTCGGTGTGCGCTACACTGAAATTGATAACAGTTTTGCCATTAACTGTGTTCGTAACACAGTCTTTTCCCAAATTGCCAATTACCTGTAATCTGATCATAGCATTAGCTTTTTAAAGTTTAAAAAAGTTAAGTTAATGAATTTTATGCTCTTTATAATTGAAGGCAGATTTTTTTTAGGAAAGTTCATATAAAAAAGAGCCGTGATTGCTCACAGCTCTTGTAAGTAGAAAAAACCAAAACAGCCGTTTATAACCGGAATGAAAACACAGCATTAAAACTCCTGCCTTCTGACGGCCAAATGCCGGGGCCCGGGTAGAAGGTTGGTCGTTTTGTAAAATATTTTTTATTGGCGAGGTTGTTAATATTCACCCTTATTTCAAAGTTCGGGGAAATATGAAATGTTGAATTGAAATCAAGAATACTATATGCCGGCACCACACCCAAAGAACCAATCGCGTTTGGCGTTTTAGTATTCAACGCGTCAGCGTATGTTTCGGAAACATAACTGTATAATACAGACATGCTTAATTTATGATACCTGAATGTAATGCCATTGCGGGTAGTTAAATCCGGCGCTGATTCTACTTTGTTGCCATCAACATTTACATTGGCATTTCCCCGTTTTACTGTGGCATTTTTATACCGCGCATGCATAAAGGCAGTAGAGGTGAAAACAGAAAAGACAGAACGGTTTCCTGTTTGCCAGTCGCCTTGTATAAACAACTCCAGTCCTTTGGTAAAAGACTTGCCGATATTAGTGCGGTAAGTATAAAATTCCCCAGTAGCATCTGTTTCAGAAAGCGTACCAAAGCGATTTTTATATTGAAGCACATAAGCGGTAATATCCCATTTCAAAAATGATTGTGTGCCCCTGAACCCGATTTCCGCATTATATCCTTTTGCATCTTTAATATTGGGATCAACTTTTTCATATACTGATGCCGGTATAAGATCTTTGAACGTCATTGAACGATATGCCTGGGAAAAGCCGCCGTATACATCCATATTGCCGGTAACATTGTACGTAAATCCTGCGCCAAACAATGGGTATTGATGTTTTATACTAACCGGAAAATTCTCATCAGGATAGTAAACAACTTTTCCTGTCATATCAGTTCTTCCCATTTCAACTCTTGCGCCGGCATTGATTGATAAATTCCTTAATAGCTGGAAATTATTTTCCGCAAATATGGCTATATTTTTTGTTTTGAAATGCATATCGCGCCCCCACCCCGGTTCCACCAGCGTAAGGTCAAAATCGCTGCCTGTTGTGCCTTTACCTAATTGTGTGCGGTGCAGGTTATTGTGCATATATTGTATACCTGTTGTAAGCGTATGCATATTTCTGCCTGTAAAATAATTTTGCAACACCCGCAATTCATTTGTATAACTGTTAAACCCGTCAATATCAACCTGGCGGTTGTTGTATTGCATGGTTGTTGTATTAATAGTATCACGGATATTTGTTGCTTTATCAAACATTACACTATTCCTTCTGCCTAATACTGCCGAACTGGTAAACTGCAGTTTTGTAGTTGGCGTAATATTCCAGTTAAGCACAACAGATGGAATATGAATATCAGGATTGAAATAGTTGCGTGTGCGTGTTGCCTGCTTAGGGTCAGCCTTAAACATACTATCATTCAACTGGCCGGGAATGCGATACGTATATGTTGACCTTGCCCATTCTATTTTCAGCGAAAAATTTTTTGAAGGTTCATAGGCTATTGTAATATTTTCAGCTTCTGAATTGGTATGCTCTACATCTCTATACCCATCTCTTGATTTTTTATAGAAGTACGCATAATATCTGAATTTACCCACTTTACCGCCAACAGCATTATAAGTGCTCAGCAAATTGAAGGAGCCTGCAGTGTTAATACTTTCAAAACTGAACTTCCTGGCAGAATCAGCTTTCTTGCTCACATAATTCAGCATACCACCAAACTGTGCGCCATATTGTAATGCGCCTGTTCCGCGAACCAGTTCTATATGGTCAATACTTTCCAGTGGCATGCTATAGTGACTTGCAGGATAACCATACATATCAGAGTTGGTAACGATACCATCTTTCCTGATATTAAATTCCCAGCCTCTGTGCGGATCTAAACCTCTTGTAGCAATATTAACCTGGTTACCGGCACCATCCATATCATATACAAAAACACCGGGCACTTTTGCAAATACCTGCCTGCCTGTTTTATCAGCAAAATTTGCATTGGTTTGCAGGAGGTTCAATACCTCTGTTTTTTTGCCTGAATATACATAAGTACCCTGTGTTGGAGGCAGGCGCAGGATAGTTGACTGCCTAAAATAACCCGTTATAAGAATACTATCCAGCGATTTTGATTCAACAGATTCCCTTTCTGATTCTACTTCCTGCGCTATTGTAAAAAGACATGTTGTTGCAAACGCAATGCTTAAAACAATTTTTTTCATTTCGTTTTTATTTCTTCATTTAACTATTCTGCACCATCGGTCACGGCTCTTGCTACGGCTTTGAGTCCAATCTTAGCTCCTGTTTCATACCCGGCTTCGCAATCTGTGCGATAATGTATACCACCATATAATCTTGACATACTGGCTTCTTTTGCCATCTTTTCATATGCCTGCTCTCTTTCGGGAAGCATATGTCCAAGTATTACTGCCGCAGCACTACTAAATGTGGCATGACCGGATATATAGGCAGGGAAGTTGGGTATGCCCGTTAACGTTTTGATGGCGGGGTTCATTTGTGTTGGCCGGGGATTGAAATAATAATATTTCGTTTCCCAACAAACAATGGCTGCGTCCATCATCGTCATGTTAAGCAAAGCCATATTTCTTGCCCAGCGCACTTCACTATAATTCTTCTTTATAAAATCTTCTGCTGCAATAGTATTCCAGTGCCCGGGAGGAGTAACCGTGCCTGCGCCATCTGCCCAAAGATGTACAATAGCCAGTTGTTCACGTGAGGCGTTCTTTACAATGTTTAATACCTCTTCCGCATCTTTTTTCATTACATCGCTATATGCAGACGGAGGCGGCCCGGGGCGTAACGCAACAACAGTGGCTGAATCAAACAAAAAAGGTTTTACTTTCCCGAATAGCGGAAGCATTGGTGGACGTTTGGGCAATTCCAGGCTATACCATGGCATTTCTCCCTTATCAACGGTTGAAGTTTCAAGCCCGCTCCATATTGTGGCATTACCCCCTGCCGAACCTGTTCCGTCAACACGTGCACGGCTTACAAATTTCTGCGCAACCGCTTTTCCCAATGCTATACCCGCATCTACATCACTGCGTACATTAGCTCCTGAAATAATAGCTGCACGTTTATGCTCCTCTGCTTTTTGCTGTATATAATCCTGGTCGCCGGGAAACATCAGCTTAAACATTTCCACGGCAGCACCTATTATTACACCTTCTGTGGAAGGGTAGGATGGGAGTAGTGTTTTTTGCCCGAAAACCTGCAACGAAGAATCTACAGTATATGGCGCTTTACGTCCATACAGTTGTTTATAATGCCACGCAGCAACCAGCGCATCGTACTGTGCGCCACTGATGTATGCATAGGCACGGGCGGCATACGGAGGGTTTGCAAAAGGAAACTGCGGATATGCCAGTGGGTTAACCGCGCTGGGAACAGGATAGGTTCCGTCTTCATTTTGATACGGTGGCAGGTTATGTTTGGCTACCAGCTCACGCATAATTTCGTTCCAGCGCAATACTGCTCCTGCGCTCCAGTACGCTACTATTTTTTTATCTGCCGCACTTAAATTGGCCTGCCAGCCTTTAATTTCGTTTATCTCTGCGCGATAATCCGGTGTAGTGTTTGGCGCCGGCGCATTTAATGCAATTTCATCCGGCGCGTTTAATAATATTGTTTTCCATGTTCCCGCATCAGCATCTGCATCTGCCGGTAAGAGGGGCCCGGTATCAGCCGTTCTGTCATTAACAGTTTTTGAGCAGGAAAGCAGTAAACTCATTGTTGTTATACTGCAAAAAACCCAGAATATTTTTTTCATAACAATGATTTTTTGATTTATTTATAAGCCGGGTTAGATTTTTTACTCAGGTAGAATATGTAGAATATTCCCCCGCCATAAGAGGTGGATTGACCTGCATTTCTTCCATCCAGAGTGTAATTGGCCATACCAACCAGCTCCAGGTGTGTAAAGGCGGGAATGGTGTATTTTACAAATACACCTGCACTGGTGGCATTCATCCTGTTTGAGGGGAAAGGCATATTATTTCTTGTGATATCACCACCCCCATGCGTTGTCATTTGATTGAGTATTCCTTCTGCAACCAGGTATTTACTGCGGTACCCTGCCCTTAATTGCAGGTTGGTAACATCCGGCATTTCTGCCTTATCAGTAAAATGTATTTGGTTGTCTTCGTAATAGGCATCACGGTCAATAGTTAAATTACTGCGCCATGTATATGCTGCAGACCCGGTAATCGTAAAATTTTTATACCGGTAATCAAGCATTGCCTTTGCCGTAAGATTGGTAGAGCCCAAGCCTATTGACAGTGGCTGATAATCCGGAGTATAGTTGCTTAACGGCGTTGAAAATCCTCCTACAGTATAAACCGCTATGCTGTTGTTTCCTGTTTTGTGATTAAAGAAACGCCATTTTAAAAAGGCAGAGATATCCTGTATACCTTTCATGCCGGCTAATGTTCCGTCGCTTGCTTTTGTCCAAACATATGGTAACCCTGCAATGAGGTTTAAATTATTGGTGATACCATAGTTTGCCATATACATTACTGATTGAGTGGAAACAGTGCCGAGGTTCAGGTTGTTTCTTTTCAATCCGCCTTCCCAATAATGATCCCATGATGAATAATTGTACAGAAAACCATTGCATAGCTGGTTTTTATTCGTCATAATAGCATCCGCATCTGTCTGCGCATGACCTTTTGTGCAGGGAATGATAGCTGTGAGGCATATCATGATCCTGAAAAAATATTTTGTCATAAGCAATTTGATTATTTTTTCATTTTTAGTTTGGTTGATACAAGGTTTCCTATTTTTTCTCCCTGGTCTGCAGATACTTCAATGGCCCTCATATAGTGTATGCCTCCATAGTAGCGACTAATGCCGGCTTCCTTAGCGGCTTGTTTGGTTGATTGAAAATTCCTGTCTGCCCAGCCCCATGGTCTTTCTGTTGAATCCCTGAATGCGGTATTGTCTCCGTAAATGTTTGTAAGAACGGCTGCCGCCGCTGCTGATATAATAGAATGCCCGCTTGTATACTCCGGAAAAGGCGGTGTTTGCAATAATGGACGCCAGTCTTCATCAATATACTTATTGATGTATGTTTCCGGGCGGATGAGATTATACATATACTTCATATCCCAGCAGGCTATAAAAGCATCCATAACGGCAAAAGCCACACCTGCAAATGAATAAACCGTTTTGGCAAAATCGGCGTTTTGATTTGCAGCAACAATTCCTGTAATGCCCATCCAGTGCCCACCGGGGGTCATTGCTTTTGTAGCAAACATTACGTGCCCGGCAACATTCATCTTAAAGCCGTTGCAATCCCAAAAATTTGCAATAGCAGTTTGTTCTTCTGTAAGTTTTTTTCCTGTTTCATATACTTCTGTAACCATTTTGTAAAAAACTGTTCCGCTGTCCTTACTAAAAGGTGGCGGCGGGTCAACTACAAACTGCCTGGCGCTATCCATGGCAATGGTTCTTATGGTGCGCCAGCTTGGCTCTACAGCCTGAAAATAGCCGGGAGGAGTAGGTACCCATTTCCCTTCAGCTCCGGTTACAGTATATTTTGCGGCGGAACGTGTTTCAGCATAATTGTCTTTCTTACTCCATATCAAAATATGTTTGGCTACAGT
Organism: Chitinophagaceae bacterium; assembly: GCA_020847395.1. Taxonomy (GTDB): domain Bacteria; phylum Bacteroidota; class Bacteroidia; order Chitinophagales; family Chitinophagaceae; genus Agriterribacter. The sequence goes on along the minus strand of JADLCD010000168.1, from coordinate 16,522 downwards.
GTCGCTGTACATACGGGAGTTATTAAATATCTCTTCCGGCATGCCGTGCGCCTTAGCAAGCTTAACAAGCGAGTCTGTTATTGCAGAAGTAGTTTCTTTTGAAAAAGTAAGCGCTTCGCCAATTTGCATCAGGGCTAATGTTGCAGCAAAAGGATAGCATATTTGCTTGCCTTTCGGAGGAGCGGGCACTTTTTCCAGTCCTTTTAACTGCCCCCCAAGCGATATGTAACCGCTGCTATCATCATGCGCCATTACTTCATAGGCCGCCAGGTGACTGTATGCATAAATACGGCTGGCAACAGGCGGAGTAAAAATGTCATAAGTAATTACATCGGTTAGTTTTCCTGTTACCTCGCTGTATAGTTTGGGATTATTAAAAACCTCCCGGTAATCTTTTTTTGATGCATTACATCCCAATAAAAAACTTATTAATCCAATAAATAAGGAACCTGCAATCTTGCACATGAAATTATTTTTAATTGATTATGATAGTATAGCCTGAAAATTACAATGGTAAACATATTCGCAGATGCCTGGTTTAATAAACAGCCATATTAATTACCATACAAAAAATATAAAAATGCTTCATATTTTATGTAGATTATACTTCAATAATTAAGGAGAAAACAATTAACTATTAAAGTCTGGTGGCTGACCTGGTGATGCCGCGGCAGGAGATGGTAAAAGATGTACTGAAGAAGAGTAAAACTTAACAAAAGAAGTTTCAATAACGGAACTGTATTCTGTAGTTTGCTGAACAGTATAATCGCTAAAAGAAAACTTTATTGTTCCCGAGTTATTTTGTTCAGAAGATTTTTTGGTAGCGTTTTTCTGTAGTTCATTAACTAATCTTGAAAATTCGTCTCTTGCAGAAATTGCCTGCTCCTGCGGTTCGGTATTCCGGGTAATAGACAGCATTTCCAATTCGTGCTGCTTTTGGGCATTCCAGCATTGTAATAATAATTGATAACCCACAAGGTTAAAAATCATTACACACAAAAGCGATATAGCAGTTAATTGTCGCAGATGAATACATTTAATACCTGACAATGTTAACTATTTTTTAGTAAAAATACTAAAATTTGTTTAGGATAAGGGTTGGCAAATGCTTAGCGGGCGGCAGTTACGCTTATTTCTACATTTACATTTTTAGGCAAAGTTTTTACCGCAACTGTTTCACGTGCAGGGAATGCATCTTTAAAATATTTACCATAAATCTCGTTAACGGTGGTAAACAGGCTCATGTCGCTGAGGAAGATGGTGGTTTTAATAATATTAGGGTAATCCATTTGTGCGGCTTTTAATATTGCACCGATATTCTTCATAACCAATTCGGTTTCTTCGGTAATGTTAGCATTTTCCACATTGCCTGTTGCCGGGTTTATAGCTATTTGGCCGGAAACAAAAAGCAGATCTCCTATCTGTATTGCCTGGCTGTATGGACCTATAGGCGCGGGGGCGTTTGAAGTATTAATAATGATTTTGTTCATACCTGAAAATTAAGCAACAAAATTGCTACTCTTCACTCAGTCTTCCAACCTATTTTTGCAAAATTTACCGGAATAAGTTTAACCATGGCATTGATCCTGCATATTGACACAGCATTACAACAAGCCAATGTGGGCATTTCTGATAATGGAATTGTTTTGCTGAACATACAAAATAAAGACCAGTATAGTCATGCTTCTTTTGTTCAGCCGGCTATACAAAAGGTATTGCAGCAATTAAATATAGCCATTGGTAACATTGATGCGGTTGGCATAACAGCGGGCCCTGGCTCGTACACAGGGTTGCGTGTTGCTATGGCAAGCGCAAAAGGACTTTGTTTTGCATTAAATAAGCCCTTGCTTGCAGTTAGTACCCTTGAGGTTATGGCAGTTGCGGCTATTGCAAAATTTCCAGGTTACAATTTATATTGTCCAATGATTGATGCCCGGAGAAATGAGGTGTATACAGCTTTATATACAAGTGCTACTGATATTGTAATGCCGGCTCGGCCACTGATATTGAAAAATGACTCTTTTGAAAAAGAATTAGCAAATGACAAAATTCTTTTTTTTGGCGATGGCTCAGTTAAATGGGAAAATATAGTTAGCCCGCATACAAATGCCAGCTTCGAATGGGTGGAATATGATGGCGTTTATCTTGCCAAAACTTTGTTTAATCGGTTTAAAAACAATGCTTTTGAGAACCTGGCATATTCAGAGCCATTCTATTTAAAGGAGTTTTACTTAGGAAGAACCCCATGAATAAAAAAACCATTCATCATTTTAATGTTCATTAACATACTTATGCAAAGGTTATTTGTGTTTTGATACATATCTTTGCTATTGATATTTAATGATTAATTTTTTAAAGTTATTATTCCTATGACAGGCCTTGCAAGTCCTTACACAATGGTATTAAAAGGTCAGGAAAATGGATCAGAAGTAAAGATTGATTTCCTGAACGTAAAAAAAGCAGCGCTTATTTTAAGAGCGCTTAATCACAAATTACGCCAGCAAATGCTTCAGTTGCTGGATGAAAAGCAAAAGATGACAGTTACAGAATTGTATGTGCAGTTAAGGCTTGAACAGTCTGTGGCATCCCAGCATCTTGCTATTTTAAGAAGAGCCGGAATGGTAGTTACAACGAGGGAAGGAAAATTTATTTATTATTCAGTAAATCATAAACGCCTTGCCGAGATTTACAATTTCGTGGAGCAGCTTTTAGGGTGATATTGCAATCGTTTTTAATAAAAGCGGTTGGTGTATATCAATCGCTTTTATTTTTGTATTAAACCAATAATATGAGTAGTATACAAGCAATAAGCGTTTCGCAATTAAAGCAGAAAATAAGCGAAGAAAATATTACAGTAATTGATACCCGTAGTGCGGCTGAATTTACTGATGGGTTCATACCAGGTTCAGTATTTGTTGGCATGGAAGGAAATTTTACCGAGTGGATGTTGAACCTGTTTTCTGCCGATACTGCTATAGTATTAGTTATTAGTGAAGGACATGAAAAAGAATGTATAGATAAATTAACCGGTACAGGATTTACAAACATTCAGGGGTATCTTGAAGGTGGGTTTGAAGCCTGGAAAAAAGCCGGTGAAAAAATTGATATGATCATTAATGTTGATGCGGCTGAAATGGCAATGGATATTCCATTTGATGAAAACCTGGTGATTGTAGATGTGCGTAAACCTGTTGAATTTGCAGAGGGGCATATTGAAAACGCATTAAACCTGCCACTTACAGATATTACAGATCCTGCAAACCTTATTAAGCTTGAAGAGCGCGATAATTTATATGTGCATTGTGCAAGAGGATACCGGAGCGTTATAGCAGCTTCATTGTTAAAGCAACAGGGCTACGATAACCTGCGCAACGTACTTGGAGGATGGGAATTTATAAAGCACACCAAAGGAATAAAGATTGTAAAAGAAACCAGCGCGTTGAATTGAGAGAAGGTGTAGGGTTTAGGGTTTAAGGTTTAAGGCCTTCCACCTCTCAATCCGCTAATCCCCCTTTCCCTCTATACAGCTTTAGCGAACCATCAAGCTTTAGTTCTAGCACCGTCATATATTCATCCATCGCGGCCTCAGGAATATTATCTATATATACCAAACCGGGAACAGGGCTCCAGGAAATTTTGCCAACAATTTTGTGATTGAGTTGTTGACCGTTACCAATAACTTTTATACTATTGATTTTATTATTCAGCCCTTTTATTACCAGCTTACCGGCATTTTTAGCAGGCACAAATAAATATAAGGTAGACGAATCTTTGGATAAAGTGCTGGCTCCGTAAAAATGACCGGCTGGTAATCCGGCTATGGTATTGAAAATAGCTGCTGCATGTTTATTTGTCCACCTACCCAGTTCTTTTAAAAGATTTACCTGCTCGGTAGGAATCCATCCATCTTCACGCGGACCAATATCAAACAATAAATTTCCTCCATTGCCAATTACGTCTGTAAAAATGCTGATAAGTTCATAAGGGGTTTTGTACGCACTATCATCAGGATGATAGCCCCAGTTATTATTTGATGTCATACACAGCTCCCATACTCTTGAGGGCCGCGTAACCGGAAAATTCTGTTCAGGCGTATCATAATCGCCACGGCCTGTTAGCCTTGCATTAATTATTGCATTTGGATTGCGCTGCAAGATTCCTGCTCTTACTTTATCTGCCTGCCATTCTTCCGCGCTATGCTCCCAATCACCATCAAACCAAAAAAGATCAGGGTTATAAGTATCGCTAAGCTCTTTTATTTGTTTTTGATAGAAAGACAGGTACCGTTTCCACCGCATCGTATCATATTTAATTTGATACCTGCTGCTGTCTTTGGTAAAACCTGTATAATCCTGGTGGCTCCAGTCTAATATAGAAAAATATGCACCTGCTTTAAGCCCCGCGTTACGTATAGCCGTAAAAAAAGGTGTAAGCACATCTCGTCTTGCCGGGGTAAGCTTTGCGGTGCTCATATTGTTTGCTTTGGTATCCCATAAAGCAATGCCATCATGGTGTTTAGTGGTAATAACGGCATATTTAGCGCCGGATTCTTTGATAAGTTGAGCCCAGGCTTCAGGATTATAATTTTTAGCGGTGAAACCATTGAGCTGCTTCATATAGTTCTGGTAAGACATTTTTTTATTATAAAATGCCCAGCTTTCATCAACGCCATTTACTGAATATATACCCCAATGTATAAAAATACCCAGTTTGGCGTCTTTAAACCATTGCATTTTATCGGTGGTAATATTTGTTTGAGCCTGCAATGAAAATTGTGAAAGGAGGCAGATGACTGCTATGTATAATTTACTCATTATATCTTTTTACTTTATGGCAGAATGAAAATAAGGTCTGTTACTATAATTTTTAAAAGAATAAGATGATTTTTTAAAAAAATACCAATTAAAACCATGTTTTTGATTTTTTTATAAATCTTTTTGTTTTTTTAATTAAAGTTAAGTTATTTTAACATAAAATTAAAAAGAATAATCCATTAACCAAATGGCTGGCAAGAACACGCTATACCGTAAAAAAATTATCAATAACCTCTATTTTTCGAAAATGCTTTCCTGCGCAGAGATTAGTGAGCAGATCGGGAAAAGTCTTTCTCTTACGGCAAAAATATTAGCCGAATTAATAGAAGAAGGGCAGGTGGTGGAAACAGGTTATGCGCCTTCCAGCGGTGGTCGTCGCCCACAAATGTATGCGCTTGAGCCGGGCATAATGTATACGGTTGCTGTTGCAATGGATCAGTTTGTTACAAAGCTGGCGGTTATAAATATGCATAATGAATATGTGGGAGAAGTAGAAACGATAGGCCTTAATCTTGCAAAAGAAACCGATGCCTTAACCAAGCTGGCAAAAAAAATTGAACAAACAATCCAAAAATCAGGGGTAAGTAAAGGCAAGATTGTGGGCATTGGTATAAGCATGCCTGGTTTTATTAACTCCAGGGATGGTATAAATTATTCGTTCCTGGAGGCCTATAAAGGAGGTATTACTTCATATATCTCTTCCCAAACAGGTCTTCCGGCTTACCTGGATAACGATTCAAGCATTATAGCCCTTGCAGAGCAAAAATTTGGCGTAGCCCGCAAATATGAAAACGTGATGGTAATAAATATTGGCTGGGGAGTAGGGTTAGGTTTAATTATGGGAAAGTCGCTGTTTAGGGGTGATGATGGTTTTGCAGGTGAGTTTAGTCATATTCCTCTTTTTCAGAATGGAAAATTATGCAGTTGCGGTAAAAGCGGTTGCCTTGAAACAGAAGCCTCATTAACAGCGGTAATTGAAAAAGCATTAGCCGGGTTGTCTTCCGGGCGAACATCTATATTAAAAAAAGAGCAGTTTCGAATAGATGCCCCGGAACAGGCGGGCAATGCCATATTTGATGCCGCAGCACGTGGCGATCGTTTTGCCGTGGAGTTATTATCAGAAGCGGGTTATAATATCGGGCGTGGTATTGCCATTCTTATACATCTTTTAAATCCCGGGCTGGTAGTTTTAAGCGGAAGAGGTGCTATTGCCGGAAAAATATTACAGGCGCCCATACAACAGGCTTTAAATGAACACTGTATTCCCAGGCTGGCTGCCAACACTGAAATAATGATTTCCAACATCGGTTATAATGCGCAATTAATAGGAAGCTCAGCGCTGGTTATGGAAAAATATGAGAAAGGAATATTTGCTAAAAAGAAAGCACAAGAAGTAGCCTAAGAGAACCTGGTTCTCCAATTTTTTAAACAACCAAAAATTCTCCGCAATGAAAAAAATGCTTATTCATTTGCTGATGTTGTTTTGTACAGCATTGATGTGTAACTATGGGTTTTCACAACAAAAACGCACTATTACGGGCAATGTAACGGACGAGAGCGGAACACCGTTGCCCGGTGTATCTGTTTCGGTGAGAGGAGGTTCTCCGCTAACCGCTACCGACGGGAATGGAAAGTTTACGGTATCACTAAGTTCTAACCAAAGTGTTCTTGTATTTAGCTATATAGGCTATGCAACGCAGGAGATCACCGTAGGTGCGCAAACAACAGTTGCAGTATCATTAAAGCCAAGCGTAACCGAAAGCCAGGAAGTAGTGGTTACAGCGCTGGGTTTTGCCAAACAAAAAAGGCAATTAGGTTTTGCAGTAACTGAGGTAAAAGGTTCAGACCTTGCCCGAACCAACGAACTAAACCCCGTGAACGCGTTGCAGGGAAAGATAGCCGGCGTGAACATAGATCAAACCACCGGCGGTGTAGGCGGAAGCGCTAAAATTCTTATCCGCGGTAATTCTACGCTTAGCGTAAACAACCAGCCCATTTTTGTTATTGACGGGGTGATAATGGATAATGACGCTGTAGACGGTAATGGTCGTGATTTTGGTAACGACCTGAAGAACCTGAATATGGAAGATTTTGAGACAGTATCTATATTAAGAGGTTCCGCTGCCGCGGCGTTGTATGGTTCAAGAGCTATAAATGGCGTAGTACTCATTACAACAAAGAAAGGAAAAGCCCGCAAAGGAGTTGGAATAAATGTATCGCAGGCATTCAATTTTCAGAAGCCTTACCGGAGTTTAGATTTTCAGAACGAATACGGCGGAGGTACGGTAGGCGCTTTTTTCACCGATTACAGAGACCCGGGCTATAAAGCCAATGAACAATGGACGACTAAGGTATTTCCCACCAATTCCGGTGGCGAACCCTATTTAGATCCTCAGATCAACAGGGAGTTGGAAAACTGGGGCCCGCGCATGTTAGGCCAGGAAGTAATTAATTGGGATGGCACCAAGACCACTTATTCACCGCAACCGGATAATTATTTACAAGCATTTCAAACCGGCAAAGGGTATGTAACCAGTGTATCTGCCGACGGAGGCAACGACAAGTACACCTTCAGGATGGGATATACCCGCAACGAGACATCGGGCATTAATTTTGGGAATAGGATGCTTAAAAACGCCTTTACGTTAAGAGTTACTTATAATCTTACCAGTTTTATGACGCTTGACGCGAGCACCGATTTTACTTCTACCAATGTGGTTAATCCGCCCAACAATGGGTTGAATCCATATATCTGGACATTTCCGAGAAACTACGATACCAAATATTGGATGCAGCGCGATAAATATACCAGTTTATTGGGCGGCGTTCTTAAACCCAATGATGCTGCGGAAACCAACAGGGCCCCGGCGCCAGGTTATTGGTTTAGTATGTTTGAGAATCAATACACTCAAAAAGAACAATTGTTTCGCTCCAGGCTTTCCATTACCACAAAACTTACCAACTGGCTCAACGTAATTACAGAAGGCAGCCTGGGTAATCTTTATACCAAAACCGAAACCAAAGAATTAGGACAGGGATATGGCTTTGCGGGCAATGATAACACCAGCGGCGGCAAGTATGGACTTGGGCATTATGCCAAGCCAACGTATTTTTTGAAAGCCATCGCGCAGGTCAATACCAACATTAGCAAAGACCTTAGTTTAAGCGGATATATCGGCGGTGAACAACAGCAATACGCGCAGACTTATAACTATTCTGAAACTACTGGAGGGCTTATTTTCCCGGCCACTTATTTTATAGAGAATTCTAAAAAGCCGCAGTATACTGTCGGCGGTTATAAAACCCGGAAGACCTATAATTCCATTTATGCCAGCGCCGATCTTGCCTATAAAAACCAATTATTTTTACAGGCCACATGGCGCGGCGACTGGTCATCAGCCCTAACCTACACGAATGGCAAAGGCAATAACTTCTTTAATTATCCTGCAGCGAGCCTGGCATGGGTATTTACAGAAACGTTGAAGTTGCCGAATGTAATCAGCTACGGAAAGCTGCGCGCCAATATAGCGGCATTGGGTGGGGATATAGATCCATTTATTTTAAACCAGGGATATAAATTGTCGGGGTATTCATTAGGCGGCGGATCAAACTACCCGATGATCACTGCGTCTACCGATGACGATGGCCGTACATTTATTGTGGACAGGAATATTAAGCCGCTGCGTAAAATAACCAAGGAGATAGGATTGGAAATGAGTTTTCTGCAAAACCGCGTTGGATTTGATTTCACCTTTTACCGGGACAATAACTATAACCAGCCCATTAAAATTCCCGCTGCCATTGAAACAGGTGTAAATAGTATACTGGTAAATGCTGGTAATATTCAAAACACCGGTATTGAAATAGCATTAAATTTTACACCTGTTGCCAGCAAATCTTTTTCGTGGAACTCTACGATAACGTATGCGCGTAACCGGAATAAGATTATAGAGTTATATGGCAATACACAATATTACGCGCTGGAAGCAGAAGGCAATGGCGGTAACGACCAGATACCTTTTGCCAAAGTAGGCGGCACTTACGGCGTGATCCGTACCAAGATCCACTCAAAGGCATATGAGTCAACTACAGGTAATACTAAAAATAATGGATTACCGGTATTATCATGGCGCGGAGATGCCCGTGCCGCTTTCCCTGCAAGGAGCAATGAATGGCAGGATGTAGGTGATATTAACCCTGACTTCAGGGGAGGATGGAACAATAGCCTGCGCTACAAAAACTTTTCTCTTGACTTTTTATTTGACGCGAAAATTGGCGGAGACATGGTGCTTAGCTCTCTGCGCTACGGTACGCACACTGGTATCTTCCCAAGCTCATTAAAAGGACGCGACGCGGAGCATGGCGGTATTGTATGGACAAGTAAGTACGACAATATTCAATACGATGATGGTATTATTCCCACTGGTGTATTTAATGATGGGCAAACGATTACCCAGCCCGACGGCAGCCAGGTAAACGTGGGCGGAATGACTTTTGAAGAAGCTTACAAAGCAGGATATGTGGAACCTACCCATCTTCCGCAGTTCAGTTACCGCTATGGTTCATGGTCTACAGCGGTTGGCGATTACTGGGTGGTAAAAAATTCCTGGATATCGCTAAGGCAAGTGGGTTTGAACTATAATTTACCCAAAGAAATTTGCAGCCGTTTAAAGCTGAGCAATGCTTCCATTAGTTTAATATCAAGAGATGTGCTGTATCTCTACAATACTTTACCTAACCATTTCAATCCGGCGTCCAACAGTTCCAACAGAACATCACTCAACAGGGAGAATGGCTTCATTCCTCCTATGACACGTTCTATCGGACTTACCCTTCGTGCAGGATTTTAATTGACCATAAAAAAAGAGATATGACAACAATATATAACAATATAAAAAAATGTGCAGGTATATGTTTGATAACAGCGGTAACGGCTGTATCCTGCACCAAAAATTTTGGAGATATCAATACCAATCCCAGTACGGTAACCACGCCGGATATCGGCGGACTTTTTGCCTATTCTATGGTGAACCTGGAATCTTATCAGGGTACGGAATGGGTGTGGGAAAACTTTGAGCAGTTGTTGAGGTATTCACAACTGATGACTACCGATCCCTACGAATTGTCAACCAATATCAACAGCAGGTACACTACTTTTTACACGGGTATTTTACCCGGGCTTTCCGACATCCGCACACAAATATCCCTGAAGGCAGACAGCGCCCGGTACGAGAATATAAAAGCGGTAACCTATATCGCAGGCATATTACAGGCATTAAAAGTAACTGACATGAACGGTGCTATTCCTTACACGCAGGCGGCAAAAGGCCGCGCCGACGGAGTGATGACACCGGTATATGATGATCAGAAAACACTGTTTGACACATGGATAGCCGAACTGAATGCTGCCATATCAACATTGGAAGCTGGAAAGGCCAACCAGGTTGGGTTTGGTAGTGCCGACATTTATTACAATAGCGATTGGAATAAATGGATAAATCTTGCCAATACCTTAAAGTTGCGTATAGCGGTTCGTTACGAAGTGCAGGATGCTAACGCCACCAAAAATATATTTAAAGAAGTAATGCAGGATGCCATCGGACCTATCGACAGCGACGACGCGCAGTTCGTATATACCGAGCCGGATTATGGCGGTCAGCCAGCAGGGGGCATTGATTACCGGAGTTCCCGTTTCGCTACTTTTTCCATCATCAAATTTTTAAAAAAGACCGCAGACCCACGGTTAGTTATTTATTTTAATCCCAACGATCTCACCGGTTCTTTTAAAGATACACTCACCAAATATGGAAAAACACTTCCCTCTTTTATTAATGTGAATGATCCACTTGTTCAATACCAGGGCGGTCCGGCAGACTGGACAACAGATCCTGCAACAGCAACGTATTTTAAAGCTACGTTTGATGTGAGCGGCAGCAATAAGTATCATTTGATCAGCAATATCAACAAAAAGTTTTTTGCGCCAAGATTTGGCGGCGCCACTTCAGGCGACGCGCTGGATTATATGGTAACGCAGGCGGAAACCTGCTTTTATATAGCAGAGCTTATTATAAAAGGTTATGGCGATGGCATAGATACCAAAGGTGATGCGGAGTACTGGTATAACAAGGGCATTACATCATCCATACAAACCATGAACAAAATAGCGGCCACGGCTGTGTCAACTACTGCGTTCAGTGGCACAGGCGATGCGGAAATTGCCGCTTACCTTAACAACCCGTTGATTAAACTGGATGGCACAAACGATAAAGAAAGGATATACATACAGGAGTACCTGAACTTTTACCGGCTGGGTACAGAGGCCTATGTATTTTGCCGCCGCACAGGCTATCCCAAAAATAGTTCCACCTACTATGCAAGAGATGAATGGAATGAAACAATACCACGCCGCTATTGGTTAGATGAGCCGGCACAAGGCACCAATAATACCAATTGGAGCACCGCCATGACTGCACAGGGTTTTACACCCAATGCCAAAGACGTGGAAACGCTGAGTAAAGAACGCATCTGGTACGACAAGAACGCTCCTGCTTTTGGTGAAGGGCAATAATGATAAGCGTTTAATTTCTGCATCCTTCTTAACTGATAACCGGTTGTATAAAATGCAACTGGTTATTATTTTAGATTAAAAAAATAAAATGTAACCACAAAACTTACATAAAGCTTACTTGGTTTGTAAAATTAAAAAAGCATGGTACATTGCTATTATTATTTATAATCTTATTTGAAGGAAAATGTCAACCCGAAGAAAATTTATACAAGGCTCTGTATTAGGTTCAGCGGCTGTTTTAATAGAAAAAGCAGCGTTAGCTAAAACAAACAATACAAATACTGTAACAGGTAATCCCATTGTAGTATCTACCTGGGATTTTGGGAAAACGGCTAACGTGGCTGCCTGGGATGTATTATCAAAAAATGGAAGAGCCGTAGATGCCGTTGAAGCCGGCGTGCGTGTGCCGGAAGCAGACCCAACCAATCAAACCATTGGCTATGGTGGTTTACCCGACAGGGATGGATTCGTTACATTAGATGCCTGCATAATGGATGAATTTTATAATTGTGGTTCGGTAATGGCTTTAGAGCATATCGTTCATCCGATATCCGTTGCAAGGCTGGTAATGGAAAAAACACCGCATATTGTATTGGTAGGTGAAGGCGCTTTGCAATTTGCTTTGGCCAATGGGTTTAAAAAAGAAAACCTGCTTACACCCGAAAGTGAGAAGGCCTGGAAAGAATGGTTGAAAGAAGCCAGGTATGAACCTGTGATGAACATAGAGAATAAGCTGTATGATAAAACAAAAGACCCAATGCCTGGCGGTCATGATAACCATGATACGATAGGCATGCTGGCAATGGATGCTAAAGGTAATATGGGTGGTGCATGCACCACAAGCGGCATGGCGTTTAAAATGCACGGGCGTGTAGGTGATTCGCCAATTATAGGCGCAGGATTATATGTTGATAACGAAATTGGCGCTGCTACCTCTTCGGGTGTTGGTGAAGAGGTAATTCGTATTGTTGGCTCTCATTTGGTGGTAGAATTAATGCGCCAGGGGCATACGCCTGAAAATGCATGTAAAGAAGCTGTGCTGCGTATTATTAAACGAAACCCGGAAAAAGCAAAAAAGATACAGGTAGGTTTTGTAGCAATAAATAAAAAAGGGCAATACGGCGCCTATGCGTTGCAGAAAGGTTTTTCCATTTCCGTAAGGAACAATAAAACAGATAAAGTATTTGCATCAAAAAGCGTTTATTAAGGTGGAAGGTGTAGGGTATAGGAAAAGCATAACCCATCTGACACTTTTAACTGAAAGTAACATTGACTACCCTAACCTGCAACCTGCAACCTGTAACCTGAATATATGTCCTCATCCTTTGCACTTGAAGTTTGTGCTTTTAATATACAATCCTGCATCATTGCAGAAAAAGCCGGCGCTGTAAGAGTGGAGCTATGTGATAATCCTGTAGAAGGTGGCACCACTCCCAGTTATGGTACTATTAAAAAAGTAAGAGAATCTGTATCTATAAAATTGTATCCTATCATTCGCCCAAGGTCCGGCAATTATTTTTATGATAATGAAGACTTCAGTATTCTTAAAAGCGACATACAGATTTGCAGGGAACTGGGCTGTGATGGTATTTCTGTTGGTGTGCAAACCATAGACGGAAATATGGATACGGAACGGCTGAAGCGAATTGCAGCATGGGCTTATCCTATGGGCGTAACCTGCAACCGTGCTTTTGATGCAACACCCGATCCGTTTAAAGCATTGGAAGATATTATAGCAGCGGGTTGCGAAAGGGTATTAACCTCCGGGCAGGCCAGTGCAGCGCCAGGTGCCGGGGCAATGCTTGGCGAACTGGTAAAGCAGGCAAAAGGCCGAATAAGTATTATGCCCGGTGCGGGTGTTCGTTCCACCAACCTGGAAAAACTAATTGCTGAAAGTGGCGCTTATGAATATCATACTTCTGCCCGCAAAGAAATTCCTGACCCCATGACTTTTCAAAACCTGAATGTTACCGACAAAGGCAGCCTCCTGCTTGCTGATGAAAAAGAGTTAAAGAGCATCATAAAGATTCTGAATGGGTATAATAACCATGTGGATTATTGACAACGGGATTTCTCACCGTTTATGCATGTGGTATATATCATGTAATTATATAATAATCAATATTTAAGGTTAAAATTTTAAAATAGTTTCTTTTAGGTGATGCAGCTCTTTTAATAATATAATGCTCTATTATAATTGATTAATCTCCCCTTTACTTACCTTGTTTTTGTTTGATAATCTATTTTTTTATTATTATTTTTTATTTCTTTTTGTTTTTTTGAAAAAAGTAATGTTATTTTAACATTAAATTAAACTAAGAGTACAATTAAGAATTTAAAACCTAATCAATCAAAACTAACAACAATGAAACGATCAACAAATCATTTGTTGCTTATGGTAATGTTGCTTTTGAGCAGCATTTTCACCTTTGGACAAAATCAAAAAACAGTTAGCGGTTTCGTAAGAGATGCAAATGGCGCGGGAGTGCAGGGTGCATCAATTATGATTAAAGGAAGTAAAACCGGGGGAACATTTTCTGACGAAAATGGCAGGTTTTCCATTACTGCATCTTCAAGTGCTACTTTAGTGATTAGCGCTGTAGGGTATACTACCCAAGAAGTAACTGTAGGAGGTAGTACGGTAAATGTAACCCTTTCTGCTGCTGATAACCAATTGAACGAAGTAGTAGTTACTTCCATGGGGATTGGCCGCCAAAAAAAATCTTTAGGGTATGCAACTTCTGTTGTTAAAGCTGAAGACATTACCAGGGTTGGCTCTCCAAGTTTTGCAACAGCGCTTTATGGAAAAGCCCCGGGTGTAAATATTGGTGCAACACCTGGTGGTGCAACAAGTGCTGTTAATATCACTGTTCGTGGTCTTAACTCTATTACAGGAAATACGCAACCATTAATAGTTTTAGATGGTATCCCCATAAGGAATGGTGAAGCAAATAACGGTAATTATTGGGGCGACCAACGTTTAAGAGGGAACGGCTTGCTTGATATTAACCCCGAGGACATTGAAGATCTCACTATTTTGAAAGGTGCATCTGCTGCTGCGTTATATGGTTCTGAGGCGGTAAACGGTGTGTTATTAATCACCACAAAAAAAGGAAAAGGAAAAGGGCTTAATGTATCTGCTAATCTTAACTATTCCATAGATAATGTTGCATACTTGCCCCGTTATCAAAATGTAAGAGGACCGGGTATTGATTCCAGGTTGTCAAATTCAGGTCAGGCAGAAGACGGCTTTGTATATGTTGACAGAGATGGAGATGGTACAAAAGAAACAAGGGGCGTTGGCGGATTTTCTGTGAATTTCGGGCCTAAGTTTGATGGCCAACCTACACTTACCTGGGATGGCACAATGAGACCTTATGTTGCTCAGAAAGATAACTATAAGGCTTTGTTCCAAACAGCGCATAACTCAAATGTAAATGTTGCGGTTTCTCATTCAAATGACTTTTCAAATACCCGTTTTTCTTTAACACGTCAGTCAAATGAAGGTGTTAGCTTGGGCGCAACCAACGCTAAGAATATTGCAAACCTCAATACCTCTTTTAAAATTGGTAAAAATTGGACTACAGATGTAATGATTAATTATATTAACCAGAAAACACACAATCGCCCATTTTCTGTAGACAGAATGATCAACAACTTTACAGGGATGATGACCAGGTTTGATAACGCGGATTGGTATATGAACAAGTATAAAACTAGTTTAGGTTACAAATATGTAACAGGAACCAATCCAAGTTTAACCCCTGATGAAAATATCATTTATAACGGGTTTAAAGGAGATATTGGTGATTATGTATGGAATGTTAAATCGAATAGTGAAGATGAATGGAATAATCGTGTTATTGCAAGTATGACAAATACGTGGCAGATCATCAATAGCTTAAGATTACGTGCCAGGGTTGGAACAGATTTTACATCATCAAAAATTGAATCAAAAAATCCAACATCAATTCCTATACCTTTTAACAATACAACGGGTTATTATGGTGTAAGCTTATATAATAACAGCATCTTATACGGAGATGTATTATTAACCTACACTAAAAAAATTGTTTCTGATCTGGAGTTAAATGTAATGGCTGGCTATACAGCAACCCAGGAAAAAACTTCAGCACAATCTGATGGTACAAACGGCGGATTGAGTGTTGAAAACTGGTTTGATTTCAGAGCATCTAGATTGCCACGTACTAAAAATGGGGATGATGGCGACAGAGCCTCCAACTATAACAAATCTCTTCTTAGAGATGCGTATATTGGAACTATTAATCTTGGATATAAAAACTACCTTTTTGCTGAAGGTACACTCAGAAGAGACAGAACTTCAACAATGCATCCTGATAACAATAGTTTCGTTTACCCTTCTGCAAATGCAAGCCTTGTTATTTCAGAGGCCTTCAAACTTCCTGAAGTATTTAATTATGCTAAACTGCGTGCCTCATGGGGCATAGTTGGTAATTATCCATCTCAGTATCTTGCAAACGTAGCGTATACTCAATCTAATCTCGGCGTTCAGCGTGATGGGGGATTTCCTATATTATATACTTCCACGGCTGTTGATCCATACGGAAACGACAAAATTCGTCCGGAACAAAAACATGAATTTGAGTTTGGCCTTGAAACTGAATTGTTGAACAGACATTTACAGTTTGACATCTCTTATTACAATGCGCAAATCCGCGATCAGATTCTACCGCTTGATATACCTGCTACGTCAGGAGCAAGAAAAATATTAAGTAATATAGGTACGCTTCGTAACCAGGGTATAGAAATTGGTATTAAAGCTACTCCTATCAGAAGTAAAACTATTGAATGGAACATTGGTCTGAATCTTGCAAAAAATGTAAATAAAGTTGAAAAATTATTCACTGGTTCTAACGAATTGATCCATGCTGATTATGATGGTAATGCAGCAGTATTAAAATCTGTTGTAGGTCAACCAATGGGTGACTTCTATATACATGCTGTTAAAACAAATGCTAAAGGTGAAAAAGTTGTAGGGGCAGATGGATTATATGAATTGGACGGTGATAACATGGTTAAGGTTGGGAATGCAATGCCAAAATTAACAGGTGGTTTAATGAATACACTTACCTATAAGAACTTCTCTTTAGATATCATG